>JBKBOP010000001.1:0-45703 GCA_046293575.1 Flavobacterium sp.
GAATAAAATGATTTACAAAAAGTTCTAAATCTTGATGACGTTCCCGAAGGGGTGGCACGAGTATTTTAAATTCATTAAGACGGTGATAGAGGTCTTCTCTAAACGTTCCCTCCTCCACTTTAGTCAAAAGGTCTTCGTTGGTGGCAGCTAGTATCCGAATATCTACTGAAACAGGTTGTGTCTTCCCCAAGGGTTGCACCACCCTTTCTTGAATCACCCGAAGTAAAGCCACTTGAATTTCATAACTCAAGTTTCCAATTTCATCTAAAAATAAGGTGCCTTGTTGGGCTTGTTCAAAAACACCTTTATGGTCTTGCACCGCACCGGTAAAAGCTCCTTTGGCATGCCCAAAAAGGGTACTAAAAGCAAGTTCTTTGCTCAATGCTCCACAATCTACGGCAATAAAGGGATGTGAGGCTGCAACCCCTTTGTTGTGAATAGTTCGAGCCACGTGTTCTTTTCCCGTACCGCTTTCGCCTTGAATTAAAACCGAAATGGGTGTGGGAGCTACTAATGCAATCATTTGTTGTAATTGATAAGCTTCATCAGATATGCCTTCAACCCATTCTGGCTGAGGAATTGATGTTACATCACTTTCTGAATCTTTACCAAAATTTACAATTGCCTGTTTAATGGCGTGCAGTAATTCTTCTTGGTGAACTGGTTTCAAAATGTAATCTGAAACTCCTGAACGCATGGCGGCTACGGCTGTTCGCACATCGTTGAAACTGGTCATCATGAGAATTGGATACGACTTTCCTTCTTTTGATAGAGACGCTACCACGTCAAGACCCGTTCCATCTGGCAAACGATAATCTAACAATAACAAATCAAAATTTTGACTTTTAAGCAATTTCATGGCTTGTTGTACAGAATGTACCACTTCAATCTCGAAGCCATGTCGCTTTAAATAAGATTGAAGTATTTTGGTGAAAGTAATATCGTCGTCTAAAAGCAATATGCTTTTCATGGGCAAAATCTTGTTTTAACAAAAATAAACAAGATGAAGTTGATGTCTTGGTAGATGGTCATAAACCTTTGTTAAATCAAAGTAAGAATACCAATAGTTTAGGAAAGTATGTTCCTTTCATCCTAACCAATTTTTAAACTCTCCAACCCGCTCACGACTCACGATGATTTCTTCCTCTTTGTAGGATTTCAAAGTCAGCTTTAATCTAGAATTACTATACACCACAATATCTTTAATGGCACGTAATGAAATGATAAATTTTCTATTGATTCTAAAAAACTTGTGAGGGTCTACTTCTTTTTCTAAACTTTCAAGAGTGGTGTCCAGAAGATAATTTCTACCCTCAAAAGTATGAATATAAGTACCCTTATGTTCACTGTAGAAAACCTCTACATCCTCAATGCTGACTATCTTAAGATGTTCACCCACTTTGATACTAAATCTTTTTTTAAAGGATGGTTCTTGCGGTTGGGCAAACATGTTTCGAATCATTTCAATATCAATCCCACCTATAGGTTGAGTTTGATTTCGAGTTTTAAATTTATCGATGGCTTGTTGCAAGTCATCTTCATCAATGGGTTTTAGTAAATAATCAATACTGTTGAGTTTAAAAGCCCGTAATGCATATTCATCATAGGCCGTGGTAAATATTACCGCACTGTTGATTTTTACACTCTCGAAAATTTCAAAAGACAATCCGTCAGATAGTTGAATATCAAGAAATATCAAATCTGGGTGAGGGTTATTTTCAAACCAAGTGACCGCTTCAGCCACAGAATGAAGCATAACTTCAACTGTGAGTTGTTGCTTTTGAAGCTTTCGTTGCAACAGTCGAGCCGCAGGTTTTTCGTCTTCAATGATGATGGCTTTGATTAACATAATGAATGGTTTTTAGGTTATTATTCCCATTTATTGCTTTTTTCTTTGTCCATGAACTCTTTGATTTTACGTTCTTCCCAGTTCTTTCCCAGCAAAAGATCAGGTCCAAAAACAGAGGCTGCATGTGCAAACAAACCAATTCCCCAAAAAAACAAGGTGGTGAAATTTCTCCAATCATAAAAAGAGGCAGATGCTTCAAGGTTTTGGTACCTAACGAACAACAGAAAACTATTGATGACAACATACACCAACAAATGAATGTAGAAGTCTTTTATTTTTCCGACTCTTTTTTTGGCGGCTTCGTATTTGATTTTTTCATTTACATTTTCCATGATTATTCCCATTTAGTGTTATTGTTTAATTGATTTTCTTTTTCAAGAATTTCTCTGATTTTTCGTTCTTCCCAAGTTCTACCATAACCAAAAACTCCGAAGGCATGAAAACTGAGCCCAATGCCCCACCCTATCATGGGAAACCAAAACCATTGAAAGTCCCAATAGGTTTTGTAATTGATGAAAATTAGAATGGGAATAACAAACAGATAGGATAACAGATTTCCATAAAATTCTTTGATTTCCTTGACTCTTTTTTGTGCTCTCATATAAGCATCGACTTCGTTATAGCTATTATTTTTCATAAGATGTAATGGTTTGGTTAGTAGTGGTAATTTTACTTTAAAATAAGTGTCGTCCTGTTCTACTCTTACATTTTTCTCTGTAAGGATGGCATACCGATTGACGATATTTTGGAGTCCTACTCCTTTTCTGTTTTGTAACACTTCCTTTTTTTGAAAGTTATTGGAAACCACCAAATACCCGTTTTCTATGGTGATGGAAATATGCAAAGGTTGGGTATCACTCACAATATTGTGTTTGATGGTGTTTTCAAGCAATAACTGAAGAGAAAGTGGAACCACTTTGGCTTCTTCTGAAGGACTCAATTCAGGTAGTGAATAGGTCAAGCTGTTTTCAAAACGCATGGCAAGAAGTTGCATGTAGGTTTTAGCAAAGTTTAATTCTTCTTCCAAAGGCACAAGTTCTTTGTCTTTTTGCTCCAGCACATATCGGTAGATTTTAGATAACGATGTGGTAAATTTTTGAGCATTATCTGGATTTTCTTCAATTAAAGAACTCAACACATTTAGGCTATTGAACAAAAAATGGGGGTCAATCTGATTTTTTAAACTCTCAAACTGAGCCGAAACATTTCCAGCAATGAGCTTTTGTTCTTTGACTTTATTTTCTTGAGCTTTTTTATAGAAGTAAACTGTATGGAATACTAATGAAATAACCATAGTAACAATCAAGGCAACAACATAGAATCTAAATTGTTCATTTTTAAGAAATACTTCCACCGCTTGATTTTCAAAAACTGTATTGATAATAAATCGGATAAAGAAAATACCCAACATGGTGAGGAAAATACTTCCTAAAGCTCCGATTAGTATTCTGAAACGTTCCCATTTTGGAGTCCATTCTACTTTGTTATTTAAGTAATCAAAAAAGGAGGCATTGATTAAAGTGAGTACAACTCCATAAAAAATATAATAGCCAATCTCTTGAATCATTTCAGGATTCCAAGTTATTTTTCTTCCGAAAATGTATTCGAGTGACATCAAGGCTATAGCAACTATAATCCCTATGATGATTCCCTTAAATAGAATTTGAAAGAAGTATTGAATTGCTTTTTGCATGACATTTAGGTTAAAAGTTGGACTAATTCTAGTTGCAATCTGCTACAATTTTTTGTGCCCTATCTAGTCCCCAATTGGGGTGCAATGGGCTTTCAGGTTTAAAAGTAGCAAAAAGTTCGATGGCTTTTTTCATTTGAGCACACAAAGGTTTTATATCATTTCCATAAAAACGAGCAGCCCCCATTTCAAATTCTGTTTTACTCAAAAGTACTCTTGGGTTTTCTGGAGCGATAGCTTGTGCTTTACTATATATTTCCATTACTTTTCCTGAGAGTTTCACACCATTGGTCATGGGGTCAAAATTAATCCATGCTGTATAAATCATGGCTTGCATCACCAACAGTTCAGTATGATTGGGTTGTTTTTTTAATTCGACCTCAAGGGCGGCTTGTGCTTTATTCAACAGAGCATCCACTTGATTTTTTTCTGTGGTTCCAAATGCGGTGGTGGTGTTGACCATAGCCACATAGTAGTTAGGGAGCCATTGGTCTTTTTCAGCAGCTGCAATGCGTTCAAAAAGTGATGAGGCTTCGGTATTTTTGCCTTCACTCCAAAGTGAAAGGGCTTTTCCCATACCTTCCTCAAAGGAGTTTTGTCCGAAAATGGCTGAGCTAATTAACACTGCTAGGGCAATAATTACTTTTGTCATGATGAATTAATTTTAGTTAATAATTTTGTTTGTTCTGTTATACCATTCAAAATTGGGGCATTCTATATTGTTATGAAAAATATTGTTACTGAGTTGTCATTACAAAGGGATGAATTGTAGTAGTAATCCATTTGATTATAAATTATTAAGTTGATTGGTTTTTTTATTGTCGCTGATGGTCCAAAAGAATCCCACAAAAAAGAACCTATCCGCAGGTTGACCAATCGCTCTTCGTGGTAATTGTCCGCTAGCATCTGGGTTATTGGCATATTGATACCCAAAAACATTGTCGGTTCCTACTATATTGGAGACAGAGAAGTATAAAATCTTTTGCTGTGAAATCAAATAAGCCCAATTAAAACTTAAGTTTTGAAAGGGTTTGGTTTGTCCGTTCATGAAAGTCGATTCATTGGGGTTGTTATACGGTCTGCCCGAATTTACCGAATATGAAAAACCAATTTGTGAGGTGAGTGACTCGATCCAATGTTTGGTTACAATTGAAAAATTATGTTCAGCGATAAAAGAAGGTGTTGCTTGGGTTGGGAAATTCAAATAATCCCTCTCAGAATCAATATAGGAATACGAAACCCAATATTCAGTTCTTTTTATGGTTTTGTTATCCCTCCAAAACACATCAATACCTTTTGCAAAACCATCGCCATTGTTATTGAAATTGCTATTAAATTGTGGTCTTTCTGTATTGAATTTTACTAGATTATCATACTCTTTGTGGTAGGCTTCCACTCTAAATAGCCTTCCTTCCGTTTGGTGTTGGTAATTCAAAATATAATGTTGGGCTCTTTCCGAATTCAACTCTTGATTAAACTTAATAAAATCAGGGTTGGGCATTTGCACAAAATCTCCATAGGCCAATGAAAATTGACTGTTTTTAGAAATTTTATACGCCATTGAAACTCTTGGAGTCACATACGATTCGTGTAGTAAATCATTGTGGGAAGCTCTCACTCCTACTTTCATGACCAATTTTTTACTGAAGAAGACATCAGATTCAATAAACATTGCTCCTAAATTGGTTTCAAAATTTAGCGGGAATTCTGGACCTGCACCAGAAATAAATTTCTCATTGAAATGAGTGAAGAAATAATCAACTCCCGCATGAAATTTTATTCTTTCTGAAAACCTTCTGGTAAGTTTTAATTTCAGATGAAAGGCATTTTCACTTGTATTTACTTTATCTTCTAGAATTGATATTTTATTAGCATTGATACCATAGCTCATACCTGTATGAACATTCCATCTTTCACCAAGAGTTCCTTTGTAGGTAAGATTTCCATAAAGATTTTTATTTTTTAATTCAAATCTAACTTTATCTGTTCTATTAATATCCTCTTGATTAATGTCTAAAATGGTGACGTCAAATGCGGTGTAGGCTTTTAGAAGTCCGTTTTTAAATTGATAACGATAGACCAATTCTCCACCCATGGATTGTACGGGTTTGTTCCAATCTACCGCCTGTGGTATAATTCTTTGATATGGTTCCAAATTGATATAGGAAAGGTTAAAGGTTATTGACTGTTTTTCCCATTTTTTAGTTTTTCCCAAGCCCAATCCCACCGTCATCAACGATATATCAGTTTGATTTTGAATCGGTTCATCGATAGTGTTTAAGGACAAAATACTAGATAAAGCTTCCCCATACTCCGCACTATATCCACCTGTTGAAAAAGAAACCCCATTGAATAAAAAAGGTGAAAATCTACTACGGGTGGGGAGGTTATTGGCTGTTGGCCCATAAGGTTGTGCAACTCTAACACCATCTATAAAAGTTTGGGTTTCGTTGGCTTCACCCCCTCTCACAAAAAGTCGTCCATCTTCTCCCACTGTTTGTGTTCCAGGTAAGGTGGTCAAAGCTCCAATAATATCACCTGCGGCACCGGCAGTGGTCACTATATCGAGAGGTTTTAAAACGGATACTCTTGATTTGTCTCCTGCTTCAAAAGTGCCTGCAGTTAATACAACGGCATCAAGGGTATTCACACTTTCTTTTAATTTCACCTCAATATTCTTGAATGTAGAGACTTCTGCTGTTTTTTTATAGGTTTCAAAGGACAGAAAGCTAATCACAAGTGTTTGTTGTCCTGTTGCGGAAGACTTGAATCTAAAATTCCCATTTTCATCAGTTGAGGCTCCATCATAAGTACCTTCAAGATACACATTAGCACCAGAAATTCCCTCAGACTGAGAATCAAATACTCGACCCGAAATCTCCGTTTGAGACCAAGAATAAAAAACAAAAAACAGAAATAAAATGGATACAATTGTTTTCATAGTATAGTGATTATGAAACAAAGTTGATCCAATCCAATGCAGACAAAAAAAGAAAACTACCGAGTTGTAGAAATGTGAAGATGAATTGTTGGTTAGAATAAAATAAAAAGGTGCGATAAACGCACCTTTTTGCCTCAAATCAACCATAAACTTAACCTACTTATGCTATGGTGATGCAAACATGCGATTATGAATTGTTTTCAAAAAAATAAATCGTTGTAATGTCAATATAATCGACAGTCATCCAATGTAGTATCACAATAAAAAAACCACCGCCATAGCTGGGGTGGTTTAAGCATAGGTAATATTGGGGCATTACCGGCTGCATCAGTATTAACCCAAACCAGGGCAGCCGATACAAATATGCAGAATCTGTCTACAAAAGGAAAATTTAATCGACAAAAGGTATGTTTTAAAAATAATTATATTTTATTTCTTACAAAATAAGAAAAAAACCATTATAATAATTCTTGTTCTTCAAGAATCTTTTGTATAACTTCAAGATTTAATGGCTTTTCAAGATATCCATTTACTTCAGAATAACTATTCGCTTTTATTCTATCATCTGGTGCAATGGAAGAACTCACCATGTAGATGGGTATAGATTTGTTTGATTTTTTTTGAAGTATTAAAAAAGACTCTAGAAATTCCCAGCCGTCCATGATGGGCATCTCAATATCCAGCAATAATAAATCAGGCCATGATTCTCCAAGTTGTTCTGATAAAGACTCATAGGCATAAATCCCATCTAAAAACTCAAGCACTTTAATATTTTCATCAATTTTGCTAATGAGCTTTGATGTTATAATTTGATAAATTTTATCGTTATCAATAACCGCTATTTTGACAGGCTTGGAATACATAATCAAGCCCTAAATTACGACTTAATTTGTAATTATAAAGAAAATGTTAAGATGAATTTAGTTCCAATACCCACTTTGGTTTCAACATCAATGGTGCCGCCCATGGCTTCCATTTGATTTTTAACCATAAACAAACCCAATCCACTACTGGAAATAGTTCTATGAAACACCCTATGCATGTTGAAAAGTTTGTCTTTTTTATTACCTTCTAAATTGATTCCAAGTCCATTATCTTCTATCTCAAGAATGATTGCATTTTTAATTCTTTCTGCTCTAAATATAACTTCACATCTTTTATTTGGATTTCTAAATTTCAATGCATTAGATAGTAAATTATATACAATACTCTCGAAATAGGCATCATTAAAGCTAATAACAACGTCATTTGTAACTGTATTTTGTACAACTGCATCAATGTTAGAAATAACTTGCTTTTGGTTATTTATAGCCTCTTCTATGGCTTGATATAGACTAAGCTGAGATTTATTAATTTCATTTTCAGGATTACCAACTGTGAGTTGATTTAGATTACCCAAGGTGTGGTTGAGTTGATCTGCTACATCTTTAATCATGAGGTAATATTCTTCTTTTTCATCTGGGCATGAAGTTTTTTCTATCAAATGACTTATTGCCAAAATGTTTGAAGAATGAGAACGAAGGTTATGTGATACAATATGAGAGAAATTTAGTAATCGTTTGTTTTGGTTGAATAATATTTCGTGGGATTTGCTTAAATCTTCTTGGATTTCTTTGAACTTTGTAATTTCAACCATGATTCCCCTTACAGATCTTACTTTATCTTCTTTTAAAGTTACACTTACATAATCTCTCACCCAAACATAAGAGTCATCTTTTGCTTTTATTCTATATTCTTGGGTAAAGTTTTCATCTTTATTACAACGTTTATAAAATTCTTTTACAATACTCTCATTTTCATCTGGATGTATCCGATTCTGCCAAAAATTATAGTCAGCCATCCACTCCTGTGTTGAATAACCTAATATGGCTTTTACCTTTTCACTAACAAATACAGATTTAAAATCATCTCCCTCACATTCCCAAACAATACCATCAATGTCATTTAATAATGAGCTAATTTTTTCCTGGGAAGATATGATCAAAGTTTCTTGGTTTTTATTTTCAGTAATATCTTCTGTAGTTATAATAACTCTTCCATAGGTATCTTCATATCCTCTCATGACATTCCACCTGAAGTTTATATATTTTAAAGTTCCGTCAAGAGTTAAGGTGGTTGTTTCCGAACTAAAATGTAACTCATTAAAATGAATGCAAACCAGTTGTTGTACAAAGGCATCTATAGCACTTTCTGGAAATATGGTTGAGATATTTTTTAACAATTCCTCTTTAGAAGATGCATCATGTAAAAATAAACAGGCACGGTTGACCTCTATTATTTTTAGTTTTTCAATACAATTTTGTAAAATATGGAGATTGTCATAAAAATAATTCTCAACTTCATGTTTTGAAAATCCCTTTATCTGAAGTGTATTTAGGTAAGATTTTATTTCAGAAAAGTCTTCTTCCCACATAGGTACTGGAGAATCATGAAACAAACTTTCATACCTTTTTCTAATTTCCTCATTTTTAGCCTCAACAATTTTTCTTTCGTTAATATTTTCAATAATCACCAAATAATGATCCACTTCATTTTGTACATTGGTGAGTCCAGTAACACTTAAATTCACCCAAATTAAGGAGCCATTATTATGTTTAAACTGTTTTTCTGAAGTAAAATATTTTAGTTTTTTATCTCTAATTTTTTGTAATTCAGAAGTGTCACATTCTGATTTTTCAGATAAACATAGTTCTGAAAAACATATATTTAAAAGATGATCTCTATCATAACCAAGCATGGAGCAAACGTGGTGATTCGCAAGCAAAATATTCTGGTTCTTTACATCCATTTTTAAAATTCCGATAGCCGCTTCATTAAAAATAGCTTCGAAAAGTTTCTCGTTTTCAATTATTTTTTGATTTTGAATGATAATCGTTTTTTCTAAACTATCCGATTTTTTAAAAAACTGATTAACTGCTCGCAAAAGGAATAATAGAATAGTTAAAAGGAAAAGTGCTTCGAGAAAAAGTTCATATATAAAATCTGTATTATTTTTTTCAATGATGTACAATCTCCAACCTTCATTAGTGAGGTCTGATTTTACATGTTTACAAGTATCGGGACGTTGGTTATTTTCAATAAAAAACACCTCTTCGCCAGAAATCGGATTAATCTTAGAAAATTGAACATTGTATTTTTCATTTTCCCAACTCGAGATACCTGTCACTTCTAAAAATGTGGACATTTTAATAACCACTGCTGAAAAACCCCAAAACTTATTGTTCTTAGTCACGGGTATTCTCCCAACGATACCAGTGCCTCCCTGAATTAAAGGTAAAGGCCCTGAAAACAACACCCTATTTTCATCTTTTGTCTTTTGGGCTTCTATGGAAATTGATGGGGAAATTGTTTTTCCCAAAATATCATAACCCAATGCAGCTTCGTTACCTTCTAACGGATAAACATATTGAATAATGCCTTGAGGAACCAGTTGAATGATATCAACTTCAGTGTTATGTTTCAGTAATTCGCGAGCAACTTCTTCAAAGTTTTCAGGCTCACCTTGATCGTTTATCGTCATGGCAATGGTGAGACAAGTTGTGTAGCTATTTCTTAATGTTTGCTCTACCCTTTCTTTTGTATTCAGAAGATAAAAGTTCATCAGATTTGACCTTTCTTCTTCTTTGATTGTGAAACGCATAAAAGCAACTGTAATTATAACAAGTATTATAACTACAACAGATAACCACTTCATTTTTCTATTATTCAATTTCATTTTCTGATTTTAACGGTAAACAAACTATAAAATCAGAACCTTTTTGAGGTGTACTTCTGATTTCTAATTTTCCAGATTCTTTTTTCAATAATTGTTTGACAAGTAACATTCCTAATCCGGTTCCACTCTCGTTATAGGTACCTAGTTTGGATGGCATTGCTGTGACCGAATGAAGAATTAAGTCAATTTCTTCTTGGTTGAGACCGCTGCCAAAGTCTTTAAAATGAACTCTAATTTCAGTTTTAGTTAGTTCGGTAAAAATTTTTATTTTTTGGTTTGTATTGCTGAATTTTATAGCATTACCCAATAAATTTTGAAATATTATTTGAAGATGTGTTTTGTCTGAAACTATATCTGGTATTTCAATTTCTGAAAACTGAATTGAAATATTTTTTAACTCACAGTTTAGCTTTACGTTTTTGATTACTTCCTTTAAAACTTCGTTTAAGTTTATCAACTCTTTCGTTGAAAGGGAAGATTTTAATTGGTTTTGAGCCCAATACACCATATTGTTGACCATACCAATGGTTTCCACCACTTGTGGATGTAATTTCTCTAATAACTCATCTCGCTCTTGACGGTCTAATATCTTTTCTTTAAAGAGTTTAAGAACTTGTTCTATTGCAACAAGCGGACTTCGAAAATCATGAGACAGTGTTGAAAGAAGTCTGTTTTTCAACTCATTAAGGTTTTCAAGAGACTCATTTTGATTGGCAATATTTTCGTTGCTTAATTTTAGTTTTTTACTTAGACTGTTTTTAGTTTTAGCATAATTAAACATCAAATACAATGCGATTAAGAACAACACACTAACTATCAAAGAAAGATAAGTTATCGTTTTACTATTTTTGAGCTGCTTTTCAATACTTGCATTATCCATTTTAAGCAACTCATTTTCATTTTCTTTCTTTTGTAGTTGTAAATATTTTATTTTTCGAACTACATTTTCATCTATAACAGAATCTTTATAGGTATTGTGTAGTTCCAAATATTCAAAAGCCTTTTTATAATTACCCTTGCTTTTTTGAACTTTACTTAAAATCTCATAGCATTTAAAAATTTCCCATTTTGAAGGAATTTTTTGTGCAAGTTGTAATGAGGCATTGGCATATTCATCTGCCTTATTCCATTCATCTTTGACCATATAATATTCTGCCAACATTCTATTTAGAAAAGTAAGCTCCCAAGTATTCATTGGTTCGGGATGATTTTTCAATGCATCAAAATATACCTTAGCAGAATCTGGTAGGTTTTGAATTAACATAAGTTCTGCAAAACGATTCAATACCATGTGTTGTGTTCTAGATCGCTTATGTTTGATGGAAAGTTCTAAAGATTTATTAAGATAAATTGCAGAGGAATCTAATTGTTTTATTTCCATATGAGCGATACCCAAATTGAAATAATTAGCTGCATTCATATATTCCTGTTTTTCAGTCTTGATTTTTGAAGCTTTTTGGAAATAATGTATCGATGAATGATAATTTTCTAAACCCATCTCAACCAAACCAAGACCAGTGATACACTTAGCTAGTTGAGCATCATCATTCAAATCTTCAAAACCATCCATAGCAAACAAAAAATTCTCTAAAGCTAGGTCGTAATCTGCCGACACATAATGGACAGTGCCTTTTGAGTAAGCAATTTCGTATTCTAAAGAAGTGTCTGAGGAGTTTTTAAGGAGTTTTTCTGCTTTTTCTAAATATGCTAATGAAGTATTCTTATTTTCAAAAAGATAGTCTTTACTTTTCTGAATATAGATGCGAATACTATCTTCTTGGCTGTATGCCCGATGATTAGCTGAAATTAATACAAAAAAAAACAAAACTAACGTCTTTCTTTGTGTGTAGGTTTTTAGCATTTTACTAGACTCTGGGAATCCAAAAGTAAAATTATTTTTTTAAGTGTTGTTCATAATAACTTTTTAAACTCAATTTTAACATTTTAACTTCAAGTAGGGTCTCAATTTTATAAAGAATTGAAAACCAACACTAAATATTTTTTTCGATTGCCAAATACACTTATTTTATAAGAACACATCTATAACCCCACAAAAACATCCTGTTTTTGTATGTTTTTTGTATTTTTAAAACATGAAAAATCCAGAAATCTCTAATTTAAAATCAGAAATTCTCCATCAAGGTAGGTTTATTTATAAACAAGTTTCCTTTGACTATGAATCTATAAAACACAAAAAACAAAAGCTCACCCGACTCGTGTTTGATCGTGGCAACGGAACCGCAATATTGTTATACAACCTTGAAAAACAATCCGTCATTTTGATTAGTCAATTTAGATTACCAGCACTTCTCAATCACCATCCCACTGGTATGCTAATTGAAGCTTGTGCAGGAACGCTAGAAGAAACCAATCCAGAAGATTGTATCAGAAGAGAAGCAGAAGAAGAAACCGGCTACCGTATTGGAAAGGTAGAAAAAATAATGGAAGTGTTTATGTCGCCCGGTGCCATGACCGAAAAGCTTTTTCTTTTTTCAGCATCCTATGAACCTGATATGAAAGTTAGTGACGGCGGAGGTTTAGAAGAAGAGCACGAAGATATAGAAGTGTTAGAAATTCCCTTTCATAAAGCCATAGAGATGATGAAAAAGGGAGAGATTGAAGATGCTAAATCAGTATTGTTGCTTCAACACGCACAATTGCATATTTTTAACCAATAAAGATGCTCAATTAGTTTTCAACAATTTGAAAATTGAGAAAATTAAAGTTATAAATAGTAGTACTTTTGCCACCCATAAACATTGAAAATTATGATTTATAAAATTCGAGTTATCCTCGATGCCGAAGAGGATGTATTCAGAGATATCGCCATTGAAAATGACAACACCTTAGAGGATTTGCACAATACTATCGTAAATGCTTTTGGTTTTGAAACTGGAGAAATGGCTTCGTTTTTTACCTGTGATGACAACTGGAATCAAGAGGATGAAATTCCTTTGTTTGATACTGGTGAGGAACCCGGAGAAACAAGAACTATGGCAGATTTTGCGTTGGAAGATCTACTCTATGAAAAGCAAACTAAAATTATCTATCTATATGATTTCTTCAACTTATGGACCTTTTTTGTAGAACTCGCTTCTATGGAGGAAACTAAAATTGGTGAAACCTATCCTCAGTTATTATTTGCTCATGGTGTACTTCCTGAACAAGCACCAGAAAAAGAATTTGAAGGCGATGATAATGTCTTTTCAGAGTTTGAAGACGATTTAGATGATGATGATTTAGACATTTTTGGAGGAGACGATTCTTTTGAAGATATGGGCTTTGAGGAAAACTGGAACTAATGGGGTTTTGTTTCAAGTTTCAGGTTTGCTTCGCCAATCGCCCTTTGGGCTCGTGTCAAGTTTCAGGTTGTTAGTTCTAATTTTTAAATTAAAATTTTCTCAATGATTAATTTATTCAATGCCCACATAGAAAAACTTTCTATTCACAGAGTAGGAAACAAAAGTAGAAATGAAGCTATTTTTCTTTCTGAAAAACCATGTGCACTTAATGATGAACTTACACCACTTCTCAAAGAATATTTTTTAAAGCCTTTTAGAGAGAAAGAAGAAAATTATTATCAGTTTGCTCATGAGGTAGATTTAGAATACCACGATGTATTCAAAATGGCCAGTGAGGTTTTTACAAATCCTGATCAGGCACACGAAGTTTCAAAAAAAATAACTACCCATTTATTTGAGCAATCCAATCACCCTCATATCAAAAATGGTGAAGTGTATGTTGCTTATTTATCAAATGTAGTCATCGATAATCAAAATGTGGATGCCATAGGTATTTTCAAAAGTGAGATTCAAACTGATTTTTTACAGTTTCAAGAAAATGATAAAAACCTTGAAATGTTGCTTCAACACGGCATCAACCTCAACAAACTTGATAAAGGATGTCTGATTTTTAATCACAAAAAAGAAGAAGGTTATAAAGTGCTAACCATTGATAGCAATCGTTATGATGCCCGGTATTGGTTAGAGCATTTTCTAAATGTCGATGTCTTTCAAGACGAAACCTTTATGACTAAAAAGTATTTGAAATTCTGTCAAGATTTTGCAAAAGATGTAATTCTTCCCGCCGAGGATAAGAAAGAAGAGGTCATGTTTATGAATCGGTCTATGAATTTTTTTGCTAAAAACGATGAATTTGAAGAAACCAAATTCTTGAATGAAGTGATAGATAATCCAGATTTAATTCCAGAATTTAAAAATTATAAGGTGGATAAAGGTCAAAAATATTCCATTGAAGATGTGTCTCAATTTCCAATTGCCAATCATGCTGTTACTGATGCAAGAAAGAAAATGAAAAATGTTATTCACCTTGACACCAATATTCAAATCAAACTTGATTTTATCAATCCAGAAAGTGCAGAAAAATTTGTTGAAAAAGGTTGGGATGAAGAAAAACAAATGTATTATTATTTGGTGTACTTCAATAAAGAGCAAAAAAGCTAGTTCATTGTATTTCAGTTTGTTATTTTTACATAATAAACTTACATTTTAGTTAAATATTTGCATTTAATCGATATTTTTAATCACTTTGTCTTGATTTTCATAGCTTTAGCCTATAAACTTCAGCCTATGAAATCTTTAAAGCCTACTTTTCAAAAAATGGGATCGCTAGTTTGTCATTTTAGCGGTCATAAATACAGAGTTGTTAAAGATGTTACCCATCACTTTCATGAATATGAGTGTAAGTGTTGCGGAAAACAAATGACCGATGATACTAAAGGAAGATTGATTATACTCACACCTGAAAGGAAAGAGATCAATGAAACCCTTCACCAACTATTCCAAAAAAGAAGGCAAATTGCAGTCTAGTCTTTAACTAAATTGTAACAAATTTTCAAAGAGGTCGTCCTATCTTCTAAAAGACCTTATTTTGGAAAAAATACTTTCTATTCAAAATCTACATAAACGTTACAAAAACGTTCATGCTGTTGACAACCTTTCTTTAGATATACACAAAGGAAATGTCTATGGACTATTGGGTCCCAATGGTAGCGGAAAATCAACTACTTTAGGCATGGTTCTCAATGTCGTCAATAAGACTTCTGGTGATTATCAGTGGTTTGATGGTGCTTTAAACACCCACGAAGCCCTAAAAAAAGTTGGAGCCATTATCGAGCGTCCCAACTTTTATCCCTACATGACCGCCCGAGAAAACTTGGCATTGGTTACAAAAATTAAAGGTATTTCCAACGAAAAAATTATAGAGAAACTCTCATTAGTGGGATTGGATGATAGAGCCGACAGTAAATTCAGAACTTTTTCGCTGGGGATGAAACAACGTTTAGCCATTGCTTCTGCCCTTCTCAATGATCCAGAAATATTAATACTTGACGAACCTACAAATGGTTTAGACCCAAATGGTATTCGTCAAATTCGTGATTTAATTAAGGAAATCGCTTCTAAAGGAACAACTATTCTATTAGCATCACACTTATTGGACGAAGTGGAAAAAGTGTGCAGTCATGTAGTGGTGCTTCAAAAAGGAAAGATGTTGTATTCAGGACCCGTTCATGAACTCACTGATAAAAAAAGTGTTTATGAAGTGAAGGCAAAAGATATACAACAACTTGAAGAAAAACTACAAAATCACCCAGACATTGAAAATGTGAATCACGATGGAGATGTATTGGTCGTTACTTTTAAAACGGCTCAAAACGCTACCCATCTCAATAAATTCTGTTTTGATCAAGGAATTATACTTGAGCATTTAAAAGAAAGAAAAATAAGCTTGGAGGAACAATTCCTTAAACTCACTCAAAATTAAATTTCATGCTACGATTATTTCAAATTGAATTTCAAAAAATATGGAAAAGTAGAGCTGGAAAAATATTGACACTCTCCTATTTTGTCATTTTAAGTTTACTTTCCGTTTTAGCTTTTATAGATTTTAATCTTATTGGAATTGACTTCAAACTGGCTGATATGGGCATTTTTAATTTCCCTTACATCTGGCATTTCAATACTTATTTGGCTGCTATACTGAAACTTTTTTTAGCCATTGTCATTGTTTCGATGATGTCAAATGAATATTCTTATGGCACACTAAAACAAAATCTTATTGATGGACTTAGCAAAAAAGAATTTATACTCTCAAAGTTTATTACCGTTGTATTTTTTGCTCTCATTTCAACCTTTTTTGTGTTTTTAGTCTCATTAATTATTGGTCTCACGTTTTCATCCTATACCGAACCATCCATTGTCTTTAGTGGGTTGTCTTACCTGCCTGCCTATTTTCTAAAACTAACGGCTTTCTTTTCGTTTTGTCTTTTTCTGGGGATTTTAGTAAAACGTTCCGCTTTTGCCTTAGGATTTTTGTTTGTTTGGAATATACTCGAATTAATTCTCATGGGGTTAATTGGAAAGTATTTTACAACCAAAGAAATGGCTTATCAAATCTATGGTTTTTTCCCACTTGAATCGATGAGCCGTTTGATTGTAGAACCTTTTTCAAGATTGTCAGCCATCAAAAACATTGAACAGGCAGTTAGTGGAGCAAATAGTGTAAAAAATTATGACGTATCAATCATGACGGTTTTAATTGTGTTGACTTGGACTGTTATATTCGTGTTAATGTCTTATAAAATACTTCAAAAAAGGGATTTGTAGTATCTTTGCAACTGCTATGAAATTGCAGTTACTACCGCTTTATTTTTTTCTCTTTTTCGGAAGTATTTTTTCCATAAAAGCTCAGTATATTGAGGTCGATGACACATACAATGCTCAGCAATTGGTGGAAGATGTGTTAGTAAATAGTCCTTGTGCTCAGGTTTCAAATTTTACCGTCAATGGCTGGGATTATGGCAATGGCAATAAAAGTTATGGATATTTTAATCGAGGTAGTAGTAATTTCCCGTTTGAAGAGGGAGTTTTAATCACCTCCGGAAGAGCCGTTTTTGCTATTGGCCCTAATGATTCTTTACAAAGCGAAGGTCCAGTTGAATGGGGAGGCGATGCTGATTTAGAGCAAGCCATAGGTGAAAGCAACACCATTAACGCTTCAGTTTTAGAATTTGATTTTTTGCCCATTGCCAACAAAATGAGTTTTGAATATATTTTTTCGTCAGAGCAATACCTCTCCAACCCCAATCCCAATCAGTGTTTTTTTTCAGATGGTTTTGCTTTTTTACTTCGTGAAGCAAATCCACCCACGGAATATGAAAATCTAGCCGTGGTTCCGGGAACTAATATTCCCGTAAAAGTTACTACTGTGAGAGGCTCAGGAACAATTTGTCAACCCGCCAACGAACAGTTTTTTGACGCTTTTAATGGAGTAGAACACCCAACTAATTTTAACGGTCAAACGGTTATCCTAAAAGCAGAAGCAACGGTCACCCCCGGGGTGTTGTATCATCTAAAACTGGTTGTAGCCGATCAAGGTAATCGACTCTATGACTCAGGGATATTTTTGGGAGGGGGTTCTTTTAAAGTAGAGATTGATTTAGGAACTGATCGAATTGTAACAAACGGAAATCCTTTGTGTGAAGGAGACATCTACACACTCGATGCCACTCAACCCGGCAACAACTCATATCAATGGTTTTTCAATGGAAACCTTGTCAACGGTGCTACTAATCCCACTTATGAAGTTTCTACTTCTGGAACTTACAGCGTGATTGTACTCCTTGAAAATAGTAGTTGTGAGGCCATTGGCTCTGTTGAAATCGAATTCGTATCGGTTCCCGATGATCAAACCACTCAACTCATTTCATGCGAAATCAATGGAAGCGGTCAAGCCAACTACAATTTGTTAGATTTGAATCCTCTTCTCATTGGTAATGACAACTCTCTAATCATTTCCTATTATGCTCAATTGAATGATGCTCTAAATCAAACCAACCCCATCTCACAACCCAATTCATATTTAGCAAATCCAGGAATTGTATATGGAGTGGTTAAAAACAATTTTGGGTGTCGAAATTTGATCACCATTTCATTAGAGTTTTCAAACAATTCATTAAACATTGATCCGCTACCTGTTTTTTGCGATGACTTTGGAAATACAACAGACGGAATTAGAGTTTTTAATTTTATGAATGAAATTTCGCCTGTTATTGAAAATCAACTTGGCTTGGGGTATACTTTTCAATATTTTTTAGATAGCTCATTAAGTGTTTTATTACCAAACTCATATCAAAATGAAGTTCCAAATCTGCAAACGATTTATGTCAAAGTTTCAGAAGGGATTAATTGTATTGACATTATAGCTCTTAATTTAGAAGTTTTTGCTTTTGATGAAGAACCCGGAACAAGTAGCATTGGATTTTGCGAAGGCAATCCTGTAACCTTAACAGCTCCCTTCGATTCTGGTAGCTACCTTTGGAGCACGGGTGAGACGACTCAATTAATAATAGTAACATCATCTGGTACTTATCAAGTAGAAATAACCTCACCACAAAATTGTAGTCAAACACAAACCTATGTGGTTACTGCCGGAATAACCCCTCAATCAGCACAAGTTATTGTCAAAGATTTTTCTGGAAATCAAAACTCCATTGAGATTATTGTGAGTCCGCCTGGAAATTATACTTATTCAATCGACGGATTGATTTTTCAAGATTCAAATATATTTATGAACCTTCCCACCGGAGATTACCAAATCACGATTCAAAGTGTATGTGGACAATTGACGGTTCCAGCAATCATTCTTGATTATCCAAGATTTTTTACGCCCAATGCTGATGGATACAATGACACTTGGAGAATTAAAGAGTTGAATCAGTCCAATGCAAGAGTATCTATTTTTAATAGATATGGACAACTGTTAAAAGTCATACAACCTTCAGACAAGGGTTGGGACGGCACACGCCTCGGAAAACCTCTACCATCAGATGATTACTGGTTTGTCTTACAATTAGAAGATGGAAGGGAAATAAAAGGTCACTTTGCCTTAAAAAGATAAATTCCTATATTTGGTTCCCTTTAGAAATTTCCATGAAAAGAATTATCCTATTTATATTCTGTTTTATTGCATTTAGTACTCAAGCCCAGTTCAGTAAGACCCACTATATTCCACCACTATCTGGTTCTGAAAGTCAGCCAGCTCAGGGGCAGTATATGTACATTTCTTCTCCCAGCTTGACGCCTGTAAATTTCACTATTTCTTCCATTGGAGGGGGTATGGTTAGTGGAACCGTTTCTCGTGATGCCCCTTTTGTGTATAATATTGGATTTGGTTTAAATACTCAACTCCATATCCCTAGAGCTCAAGTGAATAGCGTTCTTAACAACAAAGGATTTATTGTTGAGGCAGAAGATCAAGTATATGTTGGTGTTAGAATGACCGCCACTCCTGATCATTTTCAAGCAAGCGGATTAGTATCAAAAGGATTAGCGGCACTTGGAACAGATTTTAGAATTGGAGCGTTTGTAAATACCGGAATCCCTGCGATTAGCAACATCCATTACACCTTTGTTTCAGTATTAGCAACCGAAAATAATACAATTGTCAACTTTTCAGATATCAAACCTGGTGTAACCCTTATAAATTCTGGTGGTGGAAACATGGTTATGCCTATCATTTTAAATAGAGGACAAAGCATTACTCTTGCTGTGGAAGGTCCCAACAATGCCAACCGAGATGGACTCATTGGGGCAAGAGTGCAATCAGATAAACCCGTGGCGGTTAACTGTGGGTCATTTTGTGGTACTAACGGAAACAATCCCAACAATCTTGATATGGGTTTAGACCAGATTGTTCCAGCAGATAGAGTAGGTAATGAATACATATTCGTTAGGGGGTTTGGTGAAAATGTTATAGAAAGAGTCCTTTTAGTGGCCCATGAAAACAATACCCAAATCTTTTTAAATGGTGATCTAATTACTCCTGCCTTTGTTATTGATGCGGGTCAATATGTGGCTTTGGATGGTAGTGCTTTTAGTTTCAACAATAATTTATATGTACAGTCTTCCAAAAACATTTTTGCATACCAAGGAGTGGGCGGAAGTTCCCAAGCCAATCAAGAAATGTACTTTGTTCCACCCTTGAGTTGTCAGACTCCAAGAATCATCAATAATATCCCTCTTTTAGAAAGAATTGGCCCACTTTCTTTCACAGGAAACAGAGGTGTAAATCTTGTTACTAAAACGGGTTCAAGTATAGATTTAATTATTAATGGTGTTGATTACTCAATTTTTACCCCTCCTTTTGGTGTATTAGTTCAAGGACCTTTACCCATTACTGGTACTGACGAATATGTGACCTATCAAATTACAGGGCTTACTGGAAATGTATCTGTATTTTCGTCAAGTCAACTCTACTTATCTTATTTTGGTTCGAGTGGTGCAGCCACTTATGGAGGTTATTACTCTGGCTTTACATTTAAACCTGAGGTCAACTTCAACAGAGTGGATGTTGCTGCTGATAATTGTATTCCCAACATCAATCTTGGAATTAACTCCCTTTCTCCTTTCGATACCTACCAATGGTACTTTAATGACGAGGAAATTGCTGGTGCCAATGGACCAACCTATACACCTACACAGCCCGGTTACTACTTTTTGAGAGCGACCATTGCAGAATGTGGTACTGAACTTCAATCTGATAGAATTCCTGTGAGTGCCTGTCCCGGAGATATGGATAACG
The DNA here is from genome assembly GCA_046293575.1 of Flavobacterium sp. Classification (GTDB taxonomy): domain Bacteria; phylum Bacteroidota; class Bacteroidia; order Flavobacteriales; family Flavobacteriaceae; genus Flavobacterium. The sequence continues at coordinate 20,798 of JBKBOP010000001.1, forward strand.
ATGGGGTGAATGATAATATCGATTTAGATAATGACAATGACGGTTTGACCAATTGTGAAGAATCTTTTGGGAATCTGCCCTTGAATTTATCAAACCAACTGAGTGGTGTTATGGCTTTGGAAACCTATACAAACTCCTTCACGGGTTCAGTTACAACTACCAACAACGGAAACGAAGCTCCTATTCCTTTTACTGGTTTTGCTAATGGAAATTTTACATCGCAAACAGCACCGGGTCCCAATAGCACTGTAGATTATGAAATGAATTTTGACATTCCTGTTAGTATAGAAATTAAATATATTGATGAAAATGCAACCTCTGCTCCATTTTCTTCCAACACTGAATATATTATTTCTGTACCACCCGATAAAACATTGACGATATTGAATCCTGACGGACAATTGTTAATTGACACCAATTATGACGGTATTTATGAAAATGATGTCTTGGAATTTTCTTCTTTCGAATTAAGATTTAGATTAAGTAGTGGAAACGCCTTAGCCCCAGGTACGGGAACTTTCAAAATCAGAACATACCTCACTGAAAGAATTATCATAACACATAAAAATATACAAGATTTTGCTGCAAATTCTTCATTAAATATTATTGCAACCTGTGTTCCAAAAGATTCAGATGGTGATGGTATTCCTGACCAAATTGACTGGGATAGCGACAATGATGGCATACCCGATATTATAGAAGCTCAAGGCAATAATTTTATTGCCTATGAACCCAATGATGAAAATAGAGATGGCATCAGTGATGTTTTTGGTGCAGGACTTACCCCATTTGATAATGATGGTGATGGAGTGCCTGACTATCTAGATTTAGATAGTGATAATGATGGTAATTTTGATGTCTATGAATCCGGCTCAGGGATAACAAACATCACACCCAACGGAAGAATAAACGGTACTCCTGCTCAATTTGGCGTCAATGGACTATTCAACAACCTTGAGACTACACCTGACTCTGGAATACTAAACTATACTATAGCTGATACAAACGGAGATGGTGTTCCCAATTTCAGATCTTTAGACAGTGATGGTGACGGTTGTTTTGACGTTATAGAAGCAGGTTTTATCGATCCTGATGGCAATGGATTACTGGGAACCGGAACTCCTTCCGTCAATGAACTAGGACTGGTCACAGGAACCGGATCTGGTTATTCTTTACCCAACAACAACTATATAATTCCTGCACCCATTGAAATAACAGAACAACCTCAAGACGAGTTTGTGTGTTTGTTTCAAACCGTCCTTTTCACCCTTGAAGCCACTATTTCCGATGCATACCAATGGCAATTGAGTTCCAATAATGGACTTAACTGGAGTGATTTAAGCAATAATGATATGTATGCTGGTGTGGATACAGTGACCCTTCAAATTAGTGGTGTACTAGAAAACATGGATGGTTACTTATATCGCGTTATTCTCAACAGAGATGGCAATAGTTGTGATGAAATATCTGAAGCAGCTAGATTAACCGTGTATCCATTACCTATTTTGAACACCCCCATTTCATTGGTTCAGTGCGATGATGATCTAGATGGAATTTCGGCGGTTAATCTTACTCAGAAAAACAATGACATTTCTGCTAATTTTGAAAATGAAGTGTTTACCTATTTCACTTCACTAGAAGGGGCTGAAAATAATGACCCCGCTTTTTTAATTAATGATCCTATTGCTTATATAACTTCAAATACTACCGTTTGGGTGAAGGTTACCAATGATGATGGTTGTTTTACTGTAGGTGTTATAAATGTGTTTGTATCTGCAACCCAAATCCCACCGACTTTTCTGAGAACTTTTGCTCAATGTGATGATTTTATCGACGTTGCAAATGACGATCGTGACGGTATTGCAACGTTTGATTTTAGCTCAGTAACCGCTGATCTCACAGCTATTATTCCCGCGGGAACTCCGTTTGTAATTCAGTATTACAGAACACTTGAAGAGGCCTTAGCAGAGACCGATGCAGATGGAAATAGTTTAACAATTGACCCATCCAATTATAGAAATGAAGGATTCCCAGGATTTCAACAAATCTGGGTAAGAGTGGAAAGTGAATTAGATAATTCATGTTTTGGACTTGGACCTTACATAGAGCTAACTGTTGAAGCTTTACCTACTGCTAACGAAGTACCCGAGTACAAAAGCTGTGATGATGATTTTGACGGACTCTTTGCTTTTGACACTTCACTCATCAATGCACAGCTTTTAGACGGTCAGAGTCCATCAGATATAAATATAACCTTCACCACCTCTGAAGGAACGGTGTATAACAATGCCTTACCTAATCCATTTCTAACAAGTTCTCAAACGGTTATAGCAACTTTAACAAATGCAATAACCAATGCTCCTGACGGTCCTTGTTTTGAAGAAACCATCATTACGTTTACAGTAGATGTGAGACCCCGAGCTTCCACTGTCAATGTTCCTGCGGCGTGTGATAACGATGGTATTGAAGATGGATTTTTCGCATTTGACACCACTACCATTGAAAACCAATTATTAAATGGTCAAACGGGAATGGTAGTCACCTATTTTGACGAAAATAATAATACCCTACCTTCGCCTCTCCCCAATCCATTTGTGAGCAGTAATCAAATCATTACAGCAGTGGTCACCAACCCTTTGAATGATACTTGCCCTGCGACAACTACCATAGAATTTATTGTAAATCAACTACCACAACTGGATGATGATTATTCAGAAATCATTTGTTTTGGATTGGATGAAGTGACTATTAATGCTGGGCTACTTCAAGGAAATATTTCAGACTTTACCTATCAATGGTTTAGAAATGGTATTCCCATTGACAATGCTCTAGCATATCAAATTACAGTGGATGAAAATGGTGAATTTACTGTTGAAGTTACTTCACTTGAAGGATGTGTACAAACGAGAACTATTGAAGTAATCTACTCTCAAGCTGCGATTTTAGAGGATTTTATTGTGGGTGATTTATCTGACGATAACAGTATCACCATCAATGTTTCTGGCTATGGAATTTATGAATACTCTATTGGGTATCTTGAGGGTCCTTATCAATCCTCCAATACTTTTGTAAATGTACCTGCTGGTGTCTATGAAATATTTATAAATGATACCCAAGGTTGCGGCGTTGTTTCTACAACAGTGTATGTGCTTGGAATTCCAAAATTCTTTACACCCAATGGTGACAGCTTCAACGACACTTGGAATATTCAAGGAGTGGATCCAGCTGTTAATGCTAATAGCCGAATACTCATATTTGATCGTTATGGAAAATTACTGAAACAAATCTCTCCGCAAGGTGATGGTTGGGATGGTACTTACCAAGGACGACCCCTTCCCACCGATGATTATTGGTATACCATTGAATTTGGTGACGGAAGAAGTGTAAAAGGCCATTTTACATTAAAGCGATAAAGGATGAGGAGTTTCATGTTTTCATTATTATTTCTTTTCCTCGCACTTAGTCTTAAGGCTCAATTACCAATAGCCGACAAAGGAAAACTTGTACACCATGAAAACTTTCCATCTAAATTTATCCCGTCCAGAACGATCAGTGTATGGTTGCCAAAAGACTACCAATTAAATAAAAAATATGCTGTTTTGTATATGCATGACGGACAAATGTTATTTGATGCTTCAATCACTTGGAATCAACAAGAATGGGGTGTAGATAAAGCCATGGACAGTCTACTTTCTCAAAATAAAATACGAAATACGATTGTAGTGGGTATTTGGAATATCCCTCAAAGAAGACATCAGGAATACTTTCCTCAGAAACCTTTTGAAAATCTAGACAAAGCCGAAAAAGAATTTGTTCACCAATCACTTAAGTCAGCAGGAAGAACTCAGGAAACTTTCCAACCAGTTTCTGATGAATATTTGAAATTTATAGTTACAGAATTAAAGCCTTTTATTGATAGTAATTATGCTACTTTAACAAACAGAGACAATACTTTTGTGGCTGGTTCAAGTATGGGCGGATTAATTTCTTTGTATGCTCTTTGTGAATACCCCGAAATATTTGGGGGAGCTGCTTGTCTTTCAACCCACTGGCCAGGCATATTTGATGTAGAAAACAATCCAATTCCAAAAGCATTTAACCATTACCTCAAAAAAAATCTACCAAAACCTGGAAACCATAAAATGTATTTTGATTACGGAACGGAGACGCTGGATGCGTTGTACCCTCCTTTGCAAAAAGAGGTAGATAAAATACTAACTGTTTTGGGTTATACAGGAAATCATTGGAAAACCCTTGAATTTAAAGGTGCTGATCATTCTGAGAAAGCATGGAAATCAAGACTTCAAATCCCTTTATTTTTTATTCTCAATTGAATTCATGTAAAAGTTTTACTAATTCTTACTTTTTTTTCCTACTTTAGAGGCAAGGTAAAACATTGGGGAATGAAAACTAAGTACTATTTTAAAATCGTTGTTGTATTTTCGACGCTATTTATTGTTGAAAATCATAATGCACAAGTAACTACTCCATTTGAAGTTCGATATGAATCTTATATTCAAGGAAATGTTACTATGATATCCAATCAAATTCTCAATAGGAAATCTGGAAGGACAGATGCTAACTCACCCTACAATGACAGAACGGATAAGTCAAAATTAAATGATGAATTTGAAATGGCTTATATCGACATTGACGACAACCCTGACACCTTTAGTTCAAGCGAAGCTTCTTTACAATTAAAAGAAGTTGCCAATAAAAAAATAGTCTATGCAGGTTTATATTGGTCTGCCACTTACCCATACAATAGTGGTAAAAGAGACCAATTTTGGGAGTTTAAAGCTATTGATTCCAAGAGAGAACCAGTTGAAAACATTTTATTAAAACTTCCCGAAGCTGACACCTATCTAGAAATTAAAGGCAGCCTGCTTTTTGATGGAATAAAAAATCCTATGTTAAAAAAGACAGCTCCCTATGTAGCTTATGCAGATATTACAAGTTTAGTGCAATCATTATCAACTCCAAATGGCAGTTATACCATTGCAAATATCCGAGCTACACAAGGCAAAATCTCCGGGGGGAGTGCTGCTGGATGGATGATTTATTTTGTCTATGAAGATCCAATGGAAACACACAAATTTGTTGTAAGTTATGACGGTTTTGCCGGTATTACGGCTCGTCCTCATGAAGTTGATTTTAGTGGTTTTAGAGTTTTACCAAATGGCAACATCCATGCTCAACTAGGCATTGCAGCACTAGAAGGAGATTTAACATTAGATGGAGATCAACTGGAAATCAAAAGTGATACTTCAAGTGATTATGTATCCATTGAGCATCCCTTGAAACCTAAACAAAATTTTTTTAATAGTTCTTTAGTCCTTCACAACAATTACTTTGAAGATCGCAAACCTGCAAGTCTAAACACGTTGGGTTTTGACACCGCTCTTTTTGAACTTGAAAATTCTGAAAATATATTAATTAATAATCAAACGCAAAAAGTAACTTTAAAACTCAAAACCAACGGAGACAATTACCATTTTTTCTGGACCGCTTTTACTGTTGAATCCGAGCCTTTACAGATTAAAGAGGAACCCACAATTATGGCTATTTTAGAATTAAATATGACTTATGCAATTATCGATTCCACTGCGAATGTCACACTTGAAAAGCAAGAATCTACCGAACTCAAAAGACAACAAATGCATAAAGAGCGTGAGGAAAGTGTGCTTACTAGAAAAGAAAAATTTATTTCAAAGATAGAAATGACGACTGCTAGTGAATTGTCAAAATCAACTGCTTCATCTCAACGTAAAGTAGCTCTACCTGGAGAGAACTTTATTATTCCACAACAAAAAAAAGGATATTATGTCGTGGCCAATGTTTTTGCAAAACCGAGAAATGCTGAACGTTTTACGGCACATTTAAAAAGTCTTGGTATTGCCGCTGACTACTTTATCAATCCCCAGAATAATTATCGGTATGTATATGTTTCTTATTCTGAAAATTGGGAGGAAGCTTTGAATGTATATTATTCAGATGTGAATGGTAACTATAGTGGTGAAATGTGGATTATGATTGTCAATACGGAACTTCAAAATGACTCTATTGTGTTATCTTCCAAGCAACGGAAAGACTTAAAATAAAAAAAACCGCCTCATCGGCGGTTTTTTTATTTAATCTATTTTGTATCTTTTTCTATCATTTTCATTGAGATAAATTTTTCTCAATCGAATCGATTTGGGAGTCACCTCTACATATTCATCTTTTTGAATGTATTCCAAAGCTTCTTCCAAAGAAAACTTAATAGCAGGCACAATTCTAGTCTTGTCGTCAGCTCCTGCAGAACGGAAGTTGGTGAGCTGTTTGGTTTTGGTTATATTCACCACCATATCATCCCCTCTTGAATTTTCTCCAATCACTTGTCCTTCATAAACATCTTCGTTGGGATCTACAAAAAACTTACCTCTATCTTGAAGTTTGTTGATAGAATAAGGAATCGCTCTTCCGTTTTCCATAGAAATCAACGAACCGTTAATACGTCCTGGAATTGCCCCTTTATAAGGTTGGTATTCCAAAAATCTATGTGACATAATCGCCTCACCAGCGGTTGCCGTCAATAGTAGGTTTCTTAAACCAATGATACCTCTTGAAGGAATTAAGAATTTAATTGTCATACGCTCACCTTTTGGGTCCATACTCAACATCTCTCCTTTTCTAACCGTAACGAACTCTACGGCTCTCCCTGAAAGATTCTCAGGTAAATCGATGGTAAGTTCTTCAATAGGTTCACACTTCACGCCGTCAATTTCTTTGATGATTACCTGAGGTTGTCCAATTTGTAATTCATAACCTTCTCTTCTCATGGTTTCAATCAAAACTGACAAGTGCAAAACACCACGTCCAAAAACCATAAACTTATCAGCACTACCGGTATCGCTTAATCTTAAGGCAAGATTTTTTTCTAATTCTCTCTCTAAACGATCCTTAATGTGTCTTGAGGTAACAAACTTACCTTCTTTTCCAAAAAACGGTGAATCATTAATCGTGAACAACATACTCATAGTAGGCTCGTCAATGGCGATGGTTTTTAATCCTTCTGGATTTTCTAAATCAGCTACAGTATCCCCAATTTCAAAACCTTCTAATCCTACCAAAGCACAAATATCTCCAGCAATCACCGATTCGGTTTTTTTCCTACCCAAACCATCAAAAATGTGAAGCTCTTTAATTTTGGTCTTTAATATTTTTCCGTCTCTTTTTACTAAAGAAACGCTCATATTTTCTTTTAATTCTCCTCTTTGTAATCTTCCGATGGCAATTCTTCCTGTAAATGATGAGAAATCTAAAGAGGTAATCAACATTTGCGGCGTTCCTTCAGAAACTTTAGGTGCAGGCACATGTTCCAACACCATATCAAGTAACGGTTCAATATTATCTGTTTGATTTCTCCAATCATCACTCATCCAGTTGTTCTTGGCTGAACCATATACTGTTGGAAAATCTAACTGCCATTCTTCTGCTCCTAGTTCAAACATTAAGTCAAATACTTTTTCGTGAACTTCTTCGGGTGTACAGTTTTCTTTATCAACCTTATTGATGACTACGCATGGTTTTAATCCTAAATCGACTGCTTTTTGCAATACAAAACGGGTTTGCGGCATAGGACCTTCAAAAGCATCCACTAAAAGCAAAACACCATCGGCCATATTCAATACACGCTCCACTTCACCACCAAAATCGGCGTGACCAGGTGTATCAATGATATTGATTTTTGTGCCTTTGTAAACAACAGAAACATTTTTAGAAACGATGGTAATACCTCTTTCTCTTTCGAGGTCATTACTGTCAAGAATTAGATCACCCGTATTTTCGTTTTCACGAAAAAGTTGGCAATGGTACATGATTTTGTCAACCAGGGTAGTTTTTCCGTGGTCAACGTGGGCAATAATGGCAATATTTCTGATATTTTGCATGGGTATAATTTTCAGGGTGCAAAAGTACACATATTTTCCTGATAAAAAATTTTAGAACCCAAATGATAGAGAATTAACGTTTTAATCATATTAAAACACTAATAAAAGAAGTATTTATTTTTGAAATGATTTCAAAAAGGGAATGTATTTTAAAAGTTGAGTATTGATATCTTCTGAAATACGAGTATAAAAATGAATAATGACATATACCAAACTCACCAAAACAGATTTCAAAATGATGTTGATCAAAGGATGAAAAGAAAATGACCACCAATAAAAAAGCAAAAATGAAAAACTTAAGATGCAAAGTGACCCCAATGTTTTAACCGTAAAAGGAAATAGCTTCATTTTTAACACCACAAAAAGAGCTTTGGCAATACTATATAATCCAATGGAAATTAAGGTAGCCCAGGCTGCACCAGAAATCCCATACAAAGGAATAAACATTCGGTTCAAAGTCACAGTGACCACCACCAAACACAATCCTAAAAACAAAACCGTGCGGTAGTACCTAGAGTTAAAAATAATGGAATTGTTATTACCTAGCATCAAGTCAAAGTACTTGGAAATAGCTATAATAAAAACAACAATAATTCCTCCACTATAACTCTCTGGAAGCAAAGCATAGATATCATTGATATTAGTCAAAATCCCAAGCATTATCAATCCCCCGATAACTTGGAGGGTGATGGAAGTTTTTTTATACAACACATTGAGCTCCTCCCATTTTTTTAAAGCCATCAATTCTGTGGTGATGGGATGTGTGATTTGATGCATAGCCCGCATGGGTACCGAAATGGTTAATGCCATAAAAATGGCCACTGAGTAAAAGGCGGCTTCCTCAATGGGAATATATTGACCAATCATAAACTTATCAATATCTAAAAGTAAAACAGCAATTCCAGAGGAGAATATGATGAATCCAGAATAGATGATGATTTCTTTTTTCTGTTTGGGAAACTTCAAGTGAAATTCTGGTTTTCTAATGCGAAAGGCGATGAAAGCCATCACTATCATAGTGAATGCATAAATACCTAATAAACTATACACAAACTGCTCATTGGTTATAACATCAAAATAAACAGCAAACAAAAAAATGGAAATCAATACTCGAAGTAGCACTTCCTTGATAAAATTTCCTGCCACCGACTTCATTTGTACTTTTACCCATGCATAGAATATTTCAAAATATCCCATGAATAAGGCTATGAGTGGGATAATCCAAACATACTTATAAATGATTTTATTTTCTGAAGACAAGGCTAAAGCGATAGGTTCATACAACTCAAAGAGCAATACAAAAACAGGAATAATAACAACCAAAGGCAATACCAATACAAAATTTAGAAAACCAGACTTATCCTCCTCAGATTCATGCTCCGAATAAAATTTTATCAAGGTATTTTGAATACCAAAAGCCATTAAGGGCATTAGAATATTCGCTGTTGAAAGTAAAAAAGCCGTAAGTCCATAGAATTCCTCTCCTAAAAAGTGGGTGTACATAAACAGGGCATTTACCGCTCCGATGGCAAAGCCTATAAAAGTGGTAATCGTATTGGTTAGTGATTGTTTTAAGATAACCCCCATGGCAACAACATAAATTCTTGTAAAACTAACACAAAGTTGTGAAAATAAAACTACTTCAACATTCCATTTAGAACCTCAGCCAATTTTTGGGTAAGTGCTTTGCGATGATACGGCTGTATTCCAATAGGATGGGTCGTTATGGTTCCTTGTTCAAATTCTTTAAATAATTCAAGAAGATGTGCTTTGACTTCTTCAACGGAATTGTAATTAAAAAAGGTACCTGTGTTTGTATTTTTCAAGATGGGTTCAATGTCAGACCCTTCAGGTCCAAAGGCCATGATGGGTCTGCCTGAGATCATGTATTCAAATAATTTGCCGGGTAGTATGCATTTGGTCTCTTCCTTGTTCATTTCAATCAGGAGTAACACTTGAGATTTTCTTTGCTCTTCAACTGCTTTTTCGTGGGGTAAGTACCCTAACAAATCCAATGCATCCGTTAAACGGAATTCCTTCAGTGTATCTAGAATTTCCTGACTGACCTTTCCTACTAGTTTTAGACGCATTTTTGATTTAAAATCTTGAGATTCTTTGCGAAGTTCCCTCAAAGCTTTCCATAAAATTCTAGGATTTCGCTCAGAGAGTAAAGAACCTATATGGGCTATCGTAAAATGAGTATCAAGAGCAAGCTTGCCGACTGAACTATCGTCGTAGCCATTCGTAATCACATGTATTGGCTGTGAAGTGAGGGATGAAAACTCTTGTGCAGTCGTTGGGCTAGTCACTATCACCCTATCGACTGATTGGAGTACTTTTTTCTCTAGCATCTTGTGCTTTTGTTTTGAGTTTTCTGTAAGTTTTAATTCTTTTTGGTACCCAATTGTGGTCCACGGATCTCTAAAATCGGCCAACCAAGGAAGTTGTAATTTTTCTTGAAGAGATAGTCCAATGAGGTGGAGACTGTGAGGTGGTCCGGTGGTAACAACAACATCAACAGGATAATCTTTTAAATACTTTTCCAAAAAAGTAACCGAGGGTTTAACCCAAGAAACACGTGCATCTGGGATAAAACAATTCCCCCGAATCCATAGTAATAGTTTGTCTACAATCGTTTGTTTTCGCTGAGCAGGGATTAATCCCGAACTTATGTTCTTGGTTGTTTTTCTACTCAACCAAGTAGCTATTTTATAAGGTTCCTTAATTGGAAATCGAATGATGTTAAGGTTGTTTGGGACTTCAAGTGTTAAGTCTTCATCAATAATGGGATAGGTTGGATTGTCTGGTATAAAAATGGTAGGTTCAACTCCAAACTCTGGGAGGTATTTTGCAAATTTTAACCATCGCTGCACCCCAGGACCTCCGGCGGGAGGCCAATAATAAGCTATGATTAAAATCTTGATTTGGTTTGTTTGCAATGTCTGGAATGTAATTGTAACGAAGAAAATAAATATTATTCTCCATTTATTTTATTTAAATATTAAATATACAATCGATCATTTTTTAGGATATATTTTTGGTGCGTTTTTAAACGTATAAGAAAGCTCAATTATTGCCATTAATCGCTCTAACCGTTCAGCATAAGAAAGTGATAATATTTCAGCTATTCGTTTTGATTCCAGTTCTTTGGGGTCTCCGTGATGTAAAACTGCTTTATTCATCTTATGATTTGTTCAACCAAATATACAAATAAAAATACAGGCTTCTTTTAGGCTTTCTTTGAACGTTTTTTGACTTCAACATACATCCCACCCGCTAAAAGCAACAACATTCCAATCGAACTAAATAAAGCAATAGAGCTTCCCTTTTTCACCACTTCAGGTTCAAATTTGAATTCAATCGTTTGATTTCCAGCGGGAACTTTTAGTGCTCTTAAAACATAATTCACTCTAAAAATATCTGCTTCTTTTCCATTTATAGTCGCTACCCAGCCTTTTGGATAATATACTTCAGAAAAAACGGCAACTCCCTCGTTGGTATTTTGACTTTGGTATTTTAAGTAATTGGGTTGATACTCCACCAAAGTAATTTGACTTAAACTATCCGTTACAAATGGAACATTCAATACTTCTTTGGCAATTACAGGAAACTCAGAAATACTGATGATTGATTTTTCTTTGGTGTCCACCTCCTTTAAGGATTGAATAAACTCGTCAGCAGTAAGCACTCCTTCCACTTGATTGACAAACCATGCGTTGCCGTTGGCTTCGCTATTAAAAGCATACATCATCCCTTCTTCTCCTCGTTGCAATACATACTTCACATTAAACATGTTTAGGATTTCAGTATTATTTTTGGTAAGATGATAATCATACAACTGTTGGATTCGTTGTGGTTTCACCGCACTATAACCCCCTAAAGAGGAATGAAAAAACGAAGCACGGGCACTCGACATTCCACCTTGAGGTTCAAAAACCCGAAAATGTAAATCGTCATCTTCTAAAATTTCTTTATCTGCTTCAGTGGCTTGAAAAGGCATATCCATTTCACGGGCATTGACAAAATGTTCGTTATTAACATAATTTTTATTGATAAGTACTAAATCGGCTACCATTAAAGTCCCAACCAAAACCACCGTAACTGTGGTCGATATCATTTTTTTGAAAGAAGCAAACAACACTACTGCCGCCAAAATCATAAAAATACCCGAACGGAGAAGATCACTTACATACATTGCCTTACGATCTTCAATTAAGGCCTTGACGAATCCTGGACCTATCTCACCATAAGCTTGTTCATAATAGCCATCATTTAATCCAGAGAAAGAAAACGAGCCTTTAAACAACCATAAAAAAATCAAAATGCCCAACCCTGTGATGGTAGTCCATTTTAAAGATTTTAAACGTTGACTATCTTCAGATTTAAGAAAGGACTGTAACCCTAACACAGCTAATACTGGTAAACACAATTCGAGTACAACTTGTATAGAAGATACCGCTCTAAATTTGTTATACAAAGGAACATAATCGATAAAAAAGTTGGTCAACCCTGGGAAATTTTTACCCCAAGATAGCATCAATGAAACGATGGCTCCGGTTAAAAAAACATATTTTATTTTTCGCTTTTCAACGAACAAAGCCAATAGCATCAAAAAGAAAACAATGGCTCCCACATAAGCGGGTGCAGCCACTATGGGTTGATCTCCCCAATAGGTAGGGCCTTCTGCAGCAAATTGTTTGGCTTCTTGAGGGGAAGCACCCAAAGAAATAGCAAAGTCATAAAGGTTACTCTTCTCGCCCAACTTCTCGCTGTTCCCACCACCAAACAATCTTGGAGCAATGAGATTGAAACTCTCTGCTTTTCCATAACTGTATTCTGTGATGTATTCGTAACTCATTCCTGTTTTGGTGGTCATAGGTGAACCATCAGGATGTATAGTTAGTTCGTTTTTACCTCTTGTACTAAAATCAGTATATTCAGATGTAGCTAAAAGATTGGTTGCATTGGCTCCTATGGCTAGTATACCCGCAATAGCAAAAACACCCAAAGATTTTCCCAGAGCAACAACATCTTCCTCTTTGATACGTTGAACTCCATAATACACTCCAATAATGATGAGTAGCAATAGCAGATAATACGTCATTTGAAAGTGATTGGCTTGTATTTCCAAAGCTGCGGCTACCATAGTTAAAAGTCCGCCCAAAATATAACGTCTTTGAAAAACCAGTAACACTCCTGCTACTACCATGGGCATGTAGGCAATAGCATGAGCTTTCGCATTATGGCCAACCCCTAAGATGATGATGAGATACGTGGAAAATCCAAAAGCCAAGGCTCCAAAAAATGCTTTGAGCGGATCAATTTTCAAGACACATAAAAGTATGTAAAAACCAATGAAATATAAAAAGAGGTAATCTGCTGGTCGGGGTAAAAACCTCAAGGCCGAATCTAATTTCTTGATATAATTATGTGGATACTTAGCTCCTAACTGATAGGTTGGCATCCCACCAAAGGCAGCATTGGTCCAATAAGGCTCTTCTCCGGTTTCAGCTCGAAAATCGTTTTGCTCTTTGGCCATTCCGGTATACTGAACAATATCAGATTGGTATATTTTCTTCCCTTGTAAAACAGGATAAAAATAAGCCAATGAAACAAAAATAAAACCTATGAGAACAAGAAGATGAGGATAAAATATTTTGATTTTTAACATTAATGCAGTATTAATTTTTGAATATGAATCACTTGATTATCTGAGTTTTTAAGTTCAATATAGTGCAATCCTGTGGAATTTACTTCAGCTAAAGAAATACAATCAGAAAATCCATTGGCAGAGAAGACCATTCTACCAAAAGAATCAAATAATGTAATCTGTACAACCATTTCTGAATCATTCAAACAAAGATTATATGAATCTTTATGTAAAGGATTGGGAACTAATTCAATCGATTTAGGTTTATATTCTGGCAAACTTAAAGAATTGCATTCAAGTATGTCGATTCCTTTGTGTGTAAGTAGATAATCTTTTATGACATTACTAAAGTTCAGTGCAAACAATTCTCTGTTATTTGTAGTGTCTCTCAATCCAGAAAAATGGAGTTCCATTTGCAAACCATTGATATTGTTGTTTTCTGAATAACAACTGTGATTTGCCAAAATATACCCCCCACTAAAATAATTACTACTTAAGCCAGGAAACGGAATTTGAGTACTAGGAACAGATGAAAAACCATTATTCATCAACAAGGTACCAAAAGAAAAGGGACCTCTTAATAACTGAGCATGAGTGTAATTGTTTAAATTGTTAAGAGCAAGTTCTTTGATAGAACTGTAGTTTAAAAAAGTGTTAGAATTTAAGACTTGGTCTGAAAGTTCAAGTTCATCGTCATACAACAAATATCCTAATTCTATTCTATTAATTGGATTACCATGGCCATGCAAGTCTACAAAAAATTGTTGTGTTCCATACTGTTGAGTAACGGTTTGTTGTGCTTGGGTTATAAAATTATGAAATTCAATCCATGCATTAACACCTTGTAAATTTCCACAAGCCCCATTTTGCAAGTTTCGATTGGGGTCTAATTTTCTTCTATGTAAATGTGAAGTTATTATATGTGGGTAGCAACCCGTTAAATCAAATAAAGCTTGGTTTATAGCTTGTGTCGTTTGTATTGTGTTAACATCAGTAGCAAAAACGGGACTATTACAAGATCGGTCAGGAATATCATTAGGTTCTAAGTTACCTCCATGTGACACAGAGATAACTATTGGAAGCGTCCCTATTTGATAACTGATATATAGGTTGGCACCCCATAACACTTCCTGAGCATTTGATTGTAAAAAACATGAAAGAAAAAAAACAAAAATCAGTTTACAGAAAGTCTTTTTCATTTCTAAAAGTTATTCAATTTCTTCGTAATCAATATATTCTCCAACCTTCTTCTTGGATTGCAAGTCAGTTTTTTTGGATGGCCCACTTGTCTGCGAATGATTTTGTTGCTGTTGAAACTGTTCCGCTTGACGACGGAAATTCTCTTCAGCTTTATTCACCATTTTACGCATTAAGATCGGCAGTAAAAATCTGCTTAAGAATTTTAAAACGTAGTATATCAACAAAATAATAAGAATCGTTCTTAGAACGCCCTGAAATGATGCCTCCTGCATAGGTATTCGTTTTGGGGGTAAAAATAACAAAACTCTAAGGGATTCTTTCACAAGTCCTGCTAAATAAATGATAAAACCTTATCTTTGGTAGCGTTCAATTAGCCTATCCATTTCATGAAAAAACAAATTATTTATTCTTGTTGTATTGCGGTTGTATCTGCAATTCCAATGTTCGGGCAACATACCGATGTTATTAACTCCAACCGACCTGGTGAATCTATGACTGCTTTTTCAGTGGGTAAAAAAGTTTTTCAATTGGAAAGCGGACTTTATTACCATCAAGAAGACCATCGAACTTTAGAGTATGATGCCACTGGATTTGGATTGAATCTCGATGTTCGTTTTGGGTATTTTCTGGAACAACTCGAATTCATTGTAAACTCTCAATTTCAAATGGATAAATACAATGCTGTAGGTTTTAATGAGAGTAGAAGTGGGTTTAGAAATTTGAATTTAGGAGCCAAATACTTGGTCTATGATCCTTTCAAAAACTATGTAGAAAAACCTAATTTATACAGTTGGAAAGCCAATCAGAAATTTAAGTGGAGAAGATTGATTCCAGCAGTAGCGGTGTATACTGGAGCTCAATTTAGCATTGGAGATACTTATTTTTTACCCGATCAGCCTTCGGTGAGTCCAAGAGCGATGGTCATCACCCAACAACACATTACGAATCAAACCGTATTTGTGACCAATATTTTTGCGAATCAAATTGGTACAGATTTTAGTCAGTTTGGCTTTATCGCCACCTTAACCCTTGGATTTAACGATAAATGGTCTGGCTTCTGGGAATTTAAAGGCATTAAAAGTGATTACTACAGCGATAGCATTGTCACCGCAGGTGCGGCTTATTTATTGATGCCCAATTTTCAACTTGATGCCTCTATCAGTAAAAACT
This sequence comes from Flavobacterium sp., assembly GCA_046293575.1. GTDB lineage: Bacteria > Bacteroidota > Bacteroidia > Flavobacteriales > Flavobacteriaceae > Flavobacterium. Next base: position 36,749 of record JBKBOP010000001.1, read on the forward strand.
TCAAAGACACCCCTGATCTTTTTTACGGCGGTATCGGATTTTCATGGAGAATTGATGATAAACATGAACCGGTGAGACTTGAGGACAAAGGAAGCGGACCAGAGGAAAAAAGAGCAGGCAAGAAAAAGGATAAAAAGAAAAGAAAAGACGCCATCGAATTAGAAAACCCATGAGTAGAATTATTGTTAGAGAGGCCAATACTCCGGCTTTGATGAAAGATTATGTAATGTTTCCATTCAAATTGTATGAGAACCACCCCTATTGGGTACCTCCTCTCATTAATGATGAATTGGAAACACTAGACAAAACCAAAAACCCTGCTTTTGACGGTGCTGAGGCAAAATTTTATCTCGCTTACATTGGGAAAGAAATCGTGGGTCGGATGGCTGCCATTATTAATAGAGATGAAATTAAGCTACTGAATAAACATAAAATAAGATTTGGTTGGTGGGATGTTATAGACGATGTTGATGTAACCAAAGCTTTGCTTGATAAAGTGATTGAATGGGGCAGAAAAGAAAAACTTGAAAATATTGAAGGTCCCATGGGGTTCTCCAACCTTGATAAAGTTGGTGTCATCAGTGAAGGATATGATTTCATGGGAAGCATGATTACTTGGTACAATTATCCCTATTACATAACTCACTTAGAGACTTTAGGTTTGGTAAAAGAAAAAGAATACCATGAAAGTTGGTTCTCCTTTTCATCTGTTGACACCAAATTTTTTGAAAGGGCCGCAGAATTTATTGCAAAAAGGTATCAACTAAAAGCAGTTCGGTTCACTAAAACAATAGACATATTACCTTATGTGGATGATATGTTTGAACTGTTCAATACTACCTATGCTAAACTGGCCTCTTTTGTTCCCATAAATGAGAAACAGATTGAGTATTATAAGAAAAAATACATTCCTTTTATTAATCCAGAATACATCAAATTTATCTTGGATAAAGATGACAACATGATTGCTTTTAGTATAGTGATGCCGGGGTTCTCAGAGGCACTCAAAAAATCTAAGGGAAGACTTTTTCCTTTTGGATTCTATCATTTATTAAAAGCTCGAAAGAACAGTAAAGAAGTACTTTTTTACCTTATCGGTGTGGATCCTGAATACCAAAACAAAGGTGTTACTGCTTTGATTATGAAAGAGTACTATGAAGTTTTTGTTAGAAAAGGTATTGAAACCTGTGTGAGAACTCCCGAACTAGAGGAAAACCATGCGATTCACAACCTCTGGAAAAACTTTGATTCTCGCGTATTGAGAAAAAGAAGAACCTATCGTTTAGACCTCTAAAAAAGCCCGACGTTCTGCCGGGCTCTTCAACTAAATTATTTTAAAAGCTTATTCTACGTTGGTAACACGAGCATCAGCCCATTGCTTATAAGTTCCATTTTCAAGTTTCTCTCTAATGGCCTCAAAAGCGGCTAGCGTTTCTTCAATATCCCCTAACGTATGTGATGCCGTTGGAATCATTCTTAACAAAATTATACCTTTTGGAATGACTGGATAAATAACAATAGAAAGGAAAATTCCATAATTTTCTCGAAGGTCATTCACCATCACCATGGCTTCTGGCACACTTCCGTTTAAATATACTGGAGTGACACAAGTATTGGTATCGCCAATATTAAAACCTCTTGTTCTCAATCCGTTTTGAAGAGTATTTACGTTTTCCCAAAGTTTGTCTTTTAACTCAGGCATGCTTTTCAACATTTGCAAACGTTTTAAAGCACCCACAGTTTGAATCATGGGCAATGCTTTGGCAAACATTTGTGAACGCAAGTTATATTTCAAATAATCAATAATATCTTTATCTGCCGCGATGAAGGCTCCAATACTCGCCATTGATTTAGCAAAAGTGGAAAAATACACATCGATTTCGTCTTGACAGCCTTGCTCCTCTCCTGCTCCTGCTCCAGTTTTCCCTAAAGTTCCAAAACCATGAGCATCATCCACCAACAATCGGAAGTTGTATTTTTTCTTCAATGCAACAATCTCTTTCAACTTTCCTTGCTGACCTCTCATTCCAAAGACACCTTCGGTAATAAACAAAATACCCCCACCGGTTTCCTCCGCCATTTTAGTGGCTCTCTGGAGGTTTTTCTCCATGCTTTCAAGGTCATTATGTCTATAGGTAAATCTCTTACCCATGTGCAAACGAACACCATCAATGATACAGGCATGTGCATCCACATCATACACAATAATATCATTTTTAGTTACTAAGGCATCAATCGTTGACATAATACCTTGGTAACCAAAGTTTAATAAATAAGCAGCTTCTTTATGTACAAAAGCAGCAAGTTCATTTTCTAATTGTTCGTGAACATCAGTGTGGCCACTCATCATTCGAGCTCCCATAGGATAAGCAGCTCCATATTGTAAAGCAGCATCAGCATCTGCTTTTCTTATCTCTGGATGGTTTGCCAAGCCCAAGTAGTCGTTAATACTCCAGTTAAGAATTTCTTTCCCGTGGAACTTCATTCTCGGACCAAGTTCGCCTTCCAATTTTGGAAAAACAAAGTAACCTTCTGCTTGAGATGCCCACTTTCCAAGCGGACCTTTAGTGCTTTGTATTCTTTCGAATAAATCTTTTACCATGATTTTAATAGATATTAAAAAAACAGAGCAAAAGTAAGCATTATTCAGATGCTTTCATAATATTGAATTATGGATTTCTTAACGCTAACGTTTTCGTAAAAAACTTCAACCATCAGACTTTAAAAAAAAACTATCTTTGAACAAATGCTATAAATATGAGTATTCAAGATAAAAACGATTTTAAACTAGCCGTATTGATTGACGCTGATAATGTTCCCTATCATAATGTTAAAGGGATGATGGAAGAAATTGCCAAATATGGAACCCCAACCACCAAACGCATTTATGGCGATTGGACCAAAGCTCCCGACAAAGGTTGGAAAAGTGTGCTTTTGGAACATGCTATTACCCCTATTCAGCAATATGGCTATACCACTGGAAAAAATGCAACCGATTCGGCCATGATTATTGATGCCATGGATATTCTTTATTCTAATAAAGTGGATGGATTTTGCATTGTTTCTAGCGATAGTGATTTTACGCGACTAGCCACTCGATTAAGAGAATCTGGAATGAAAGTAATTGGTATTGGTGAAAAGAAAACACCGAATCCTTTTATTGTGGCGTGTGACCGATTTATTTTTATTGAGGTCATTGAAGGTGCTAAGAAAAAAGCAGTACCCAAAACCAATGTTGATAAAAAAGTGGAAGAAAAAACTCTGATCCCAAAAATTGATAAATTAACGATGGATATTATTCTTGATAGTATTGAAGATATGGGAGAAGACGACGGCTGGGCCTTCTTGGGAGATGTTGGAAATCTAATCGTCAAGAAAAAGCCAGAGTTTGACCCTAGAAACTATGGCTTCACCAAGTTAACCCCTCTAATGAAATCACTTCAAGATGTTATAGAAATCCATGAAAGAGATTCAGATAAAAGAGGGATTAAGCATGTATTTGTTAGGTTAAAATAACAACCAAATTATAAAACCAAAGAGCATACTGATTTATACAACACTTCTTTATCTACTGGTTTAGATAAATAGTGGTTCATCCCTATTTCTTTAACTCTGGTTTTAGTGGTTTCCATCACGTCAGCTGTAACAGCAATAATAGGAATATTTGATTTCTCTTTTCCGGCCTCACCGTTTCTAATGGCAATGGTGGCTTCGTAGCCATCCATGACTGGCATTTGTAAATCCATTAAAACCACATCAAAATTACTGCCTTTCAATGTTTGTAACCCCTCTAAACCATTGTTGGCAAAGACAACTTGTGTATTCAACCATTTTTTGGTAATCATCTTGATGACCATTTGGTTCATGGCGTTGTCTTCCACAACCAAAATTCTTTTTCCACCTAAATCATAATCTTGAATTTGACTGGTGGTTGGAACTTCAATATTCTCGCCTTTTACTACTTGTAAGGGTAAAACAATTTTGCACACCGTTCCCTGAGCAGGCAAGCTTTGCATATCGATATTGCCCCCGAATAAATCAACCAATGACTTGACGATGTACAATCCTAAACCAAGTCCTCCAAACTTTCTTTTGTTATTGATACTTTCTTGGCTAAAAGAATCAAAAATCGACTTCATCTTTTCTTTGGGTATTCCCACACCAGTATCAGCAATGGAAATCATAAAATCACTTTTACCCTTTCCTTTTGAAATCATCTCAAATTCACATCTTATAAAGCCTTGTTCTGTAAATTTCAGAGCATTGCTCAAAACATTTTGAACAATTTGTGCGAGTCTAGAAGCATCTCCGTGGCATTTCTCAGGAAATTCTCCTTTAAAATTGACATTAAATCCTAAGTTTTTATCAATAGCTTGTAATTCTGCATGCTTTAAAATCTGCTGTAAAGTGGTTTTTAAATTAAAATCAGAAAGCTCTAATTTCAGTTCGTTTTTTTCAATTTTAGAAAAATCCAAAATGTCATTGACTGAATTTAAAAGTCCAACCGCTGAATACTTAATAATTTCAGTCTTCTTTTGAGTTTCTTCATCTTTGTTTTCAGTTTTAATGGCATCAGATAAACTGAGTATCGCATTGAGCGGTGTTCGTAATTCGTGACTAATGTTAGACAAAAAATAGGACTTCATTTCGTTCATTTCTTCCGACTTTACTAGGGCCAAATCTTTGAGTTCTTCTCTTTCGTCCCGGAGTCTTTTAATTAAATTAGCCATCGAAAGTGAGAGAAAAATAACTTCCATACCGGTGCCTAACTTAGAACTGTTTTCTGTCCAAAAACTCACGGGCAGCACACTAAAATTTTTAAGAATAAAGACCACAAAACCTGCTACGAGAAAGAAAATACCAGTTGTAAAAAAACCGTCAATCTTTCCAGTTTTTCTATAAATAACTATGATGGATCCAATAATTAAAGATAAAATCAACAACCCAAGAATATTTGCAATTGGGTAGGAATAGAACAGAGCACCAGGAAAAATGATGATAGCCAGCAATAGTAAAAAATCTAAACTAAAAACAGTGTAAAACCCGTATTGCATAAATTTGCTGTAACGATTGACATTCAAAAAAACCTGAGCATATCTTCCTAATAAAAAATTAGCTATGGTAGCTGTTATGATTACGGAACGTTGAGAAAGCCATCCTGCCTCGGGTGTAAAGAATTGATAGAAATAACCGTCTAATGAAAACTGTAGAAGTCCAATGAAAATAACGTATAAGCTATAATAAAGGAAACTTCTTTCCTTCATAGCAAAAAAGAAAAACAAATATAGAATAGCAGCAATTAATAGAATTCCATAAAAAAAACCAAAGACCATTTGTTCAAAAGCACTTTGAGCATGAAGATTTTCATCTGTTCTCAGATAGACGGAACCGTTAATCACCTCACCGTCACTTTTCAACATTAGATAGTATAAATAGTCACTTTGTGGCTCAAGTTCGACTTTAAAAATTGATTTTCTGTGGTTGAATGCTCTTTCTGAATAAGGAATTAAATCACCTGTGTGCTCGGAGGAAATTAAAGTATTGGATTGAAGAGTGTAAAGCGAAACTCTATCCGTAATGGGCCGTGAAGTTTCTAAATAGTAGATGAGTTTATCATCTGTTTTGTTTTCAATTTCAAATCGTATCCAGTACTGATCTTTCGTGAATCCAAAATCGTTTACTTCGTCATGAAAAACTTGAAAAGCATCAGGAGATAATCGCTTCACTTTTTCAAACGAGACATCATTGTCACCCGCATGCCAAAAAGTGGCATACGGATGTAATGAAAGTTCTTCAAATTGTGTAGGTTCTAAAATAGAGACTTGGGCAAAAAGGGTAATATGAAGAAAAAAAAACAGAAGTATACCAGGGGCTTGGTATTTACTTCTTAAAAGTAAATGTAGATTCATGGCACGGGTTTTTGGATTTGGTTAGTCCAATATACGATAAAAAAGCAACTTTAGATTTTCAATTATCAAAAAAAAACCGCCCGAAGGCGGTTTTGAATTTTAATTTTTTGTGAAAGTTAGCAAATCAATACTTCCATCACCTCCACTGACGTGCCTAAACTCCATTTTAGTTGACGAAACAGACAAGATTCTCCAGTCTTCACTAATTTCTTCAAACGGACCAGAATTCACTGCAAAAAGTAAAATAAACTTTGGCGTGCTATCATCAACCCCAGTTATCCAAGTTCCCGAAACCAAATCGGTGTTGTTGGTGGCTGAAACAGTTCCGTCAGCAGTAAACACAAAATTAAATCCTTCAAAAAGAGAGGTTTTGTTTACTCCATCTTCGTTAAAAAGTGTGACTCTCCAGTTACCGTTAACAGCTTGCGATTGAACTTGTGAGGCCAATTGAGAATTACTAGATGGACTATCATCAGAACTGCATGATATCAGTGGCATCATGATCAAAAGAGCCAAAGCCAATGTTTTTTTAATTAAAAATTTCATTATTTATATATTTTTATTGGTTATTTAATTACAACGTAAATGTAGCTTTATAATTATATTCATTTCTTTCAATTCAATCTAAATTTAATCTTAAGTAAATTTGTAAAAATCAATCCCAAAAACATTTAAAATGAAGCTCGTTTTTGCCACCCACAATCAAAACAAAGTCAAAGAAATAGTTTGCCTTTTACCCCCCTTTTATGAAATGGTTTCATTAAATGAGATTGGTTTTTCAGAAGAAATTCCAGAAACAGCTCAAACTTTAGAGGGAAATGCCACTATTAAAGCAGAAACGATATACCATTCAACTGGAATGAATTGTTTTGCCGATGATACTGGGTTAGAAGTAGAAGCTCTCAAGGGAGCTCCCGGCGTGTATTCAGCAAGATATGCTGGTCTACAGAAAAACGCTTCGGACAATATTGAAAAGCTTTTGATGGAAATGGGTTCCATTGAGAATAGAAAAGCTCAATTCAGAACTGTTATCTGTTTGATTATAAATGGTGAAAAATATTTATTTGAAGGTAAAATAGTAGGGCAAATTGAAAAAGAACCGAGGGGAGAAGGCGGGTTTGGTTATGACCCGATTTTTACCCCTGATGGATTTGAAAAAACTTTTGCCGAAATGAACTTGGAAGAAAAATCAAAAATGAGCCATCGAGGCATAGCATTTGATAAAATGATTCACTTTTTAAAATTACTTAAATAACAAATTAAATCATAACGTCTCTTGATTTTGATTTTCAAATGTTTAAACAACAGATTTTCAATTTGATAGTAATTTTAAGAATTAAACACTACCTTTGCACCCAATTTTAAGTACATAATGAACAAATTTGAACAATTAGGTCTTAACGAACCGCTGATGCGTGCCGTTAAAGACATGGGTTTTGAGACCCCCAGTGACATTCAGGAAAAAGCTATACCCATCTTATTACAACAAGATACAGACATGGTGGCATTAGCTCAAACCGGAACCGGTAAGACAGCTGCCTTTGGATTTCCTTTAATTCAGAAAGTTGATGCAACGAAAAGACATACACAAGCTTTAATTTTATCTCCAACCAGAGAGTTATGCTTGCAAATTACCAATGAAATCAAAAACTATAGTAAATATGTGCCCGGACTTCACTCTGTGGCTATTTATGGTGGTGCAAGTATCGTTGAACAAGCCAAAGAGGTGAAAAAAGGAGCTCAAGTAATTGTAGCTACCCCAGGAAGAATGCAAGACATGATTAATCGCGGTATGATCAATATTTCTCAGATTCAATACTGTATTCTTGATGAAGCAGATGAAATGTTGAACATGGGATTTTATGATGATATCGTTTCTATTCTTTCAACAACTCCAGAAGAAAAAAGCACATGGTTGTTTTCTGCAACTATGCCGCAAGAAGTAGCGAGAATTGCCCGTGAATTCATGAGAAAACCTCTTGAAATCACTGTTGGTACCAAAAATTCAGGAACGGCAACGGTTTCACATGAATTCTATGTAGTCAATGCCAAAGACAGATATGAAGCTTTGAAGAGATTAGCTGATGCTAATCCAGACATTTTCTCTGTGATTTTTTGTAGAACCAAAAGAGATACACAATCAGTTGCTGAAAAACTGATTGCAGATGGTTATAATGCTGCTGCTATTCACGGTGATTTATCACAAGCCCAAAGAGACGGCGTGATGAAAGCCTTTAGAGGAAGACAAATTCAAATGTTGGTGGCTACCGACGTTGCTGCTAGAGGTATAGATGTTGATAACATTACCCACGTAGTGAACTATCAACTTCCAGATGAAATTGAAACCTATAATCACAGAAGTGGTAGAACTGGTAGAGCCGGAAAACTAGGAATTTCAATCGTTATCATTACCAAAAGTGAAATCCGCAAAATCCATGCTATTGAAAAAATCATCAAACAAAAATTTGAAGAAAAACAAATACCATCTGGCATCGAAATTTGTGAAATTCAACTTTTACATTTAGCAAATAAAATAAAAGATACAGAAGTAGATCATGAAATTGACAACTACTTACCTGCTATCAATGAAGTATTGGACGGACTTACCAAAGAAGAACTCATAAAAAAGATGGTATCTGTTGAATTCAATAGATTCATCAATTACTACAAAAAGAAGAGAGATTTATCTTCTTCTACCTCTTCATCAGACAATAACAATTACGCTCAAGAGGGCGATGCCGTGAGGTATTTTATTAATATTGGTAGTCGTGATAATTTCGACTGGATGAGTTTGAAAGACTTTTTAAGAGATACGCTTGAATTAGGTAGAGATGATGTATTTAAGGTAGATGTAAAAGAAGGCTTTTCATTTTTCAATACTGATTCGGCTCACAGTGACCGTGTAATGGATGTTTTAAATAACATTCAAATGGATGGTAGAAAAATCAATGTTGAAATTTCCAAAAATGACGGTGGAGGCCGAAAAAGAGATTTTAGCAGCAGAGGTGGATCTGACAGAGGAGGTTTTAGAGGTGATCGGGATAAC
>JBKBOP010000001.1:45844-65869 GCA_046293575.1 Flavobacterium sp.
TGATAATTGAATACAATCCTATTTTAAATCTCATGTTATTTAGTACTTTTAAGGCATCAAATAATAACATGAGATTTTTATTTATAATTCTATTGCTTAGCTTTTCCCCAAAGGCTATATCACAAGAAAAACAGCCTCAAATTGAAAAAGGCAAGATTTCTGCAATAATCAAAGATGACACTAGCGGAAAAGTATTGATAAATGTACACATCATCAATCTTAACTCTGTTAGAGGTACCATCACTAATGAAAAAGGGTATTTCGAATTAGATGCGACAGTAAATGACACCTTGCATGTTTCATTTATTGGTTATCAGTCCTTGAAGGTTCGTGTGACTAACGACTGGTTGAAGGCAAAATCAACCGAAATTAAGCTTACCGAAAAAGCATACGCACTCGAAGAAGTCATTTTAACTCCATACAAATTAACCGGTTATCTTGAAATTGACGCTAAACTTATTCCTATTCCAGAAAACTATAGGTATGGTATTTCGGGACTTCCCTATGGCTATGAAATGGGAGAAAGGTCTCCAAACGCCATAAGTCGAGTAGTAGGTTCACTTTTTAATCCAGCAGATTTACTCTATAATTTTTTTGGTAAAAAGCCGAATGAATTAAAGAAATTAAAGGAAATGAAAAAAGACGATACCGTTAGAAAAATGCTTGAAACCAAGTATGATAGAGAAACCATTGCAGTGATGCTTGGTGTTCCAAAGTCTGAAATTCCAGACATACTTCAACGATGCAATTATTCTGAGTCATTTATCAAAACTGCCAATGACTTGCAAGTGCTTGACGCCATCAATGATTGTTATGAAGAATATAGAATTCTGAAAAGAAAAAGTTAGTCTCCCTCAAATTTTTCCAAATAATTCTTTTGTATACTTCTTAAACTTCGTATAGATGTTTCCATCCATTGAATTTTGGTTTTCAATGATTCATCTTCAGTTAAATGCCAGGATACATTAGAAGATTTTATCCTTTTGGTTAAGCTCTGCATGACTATAGCAGCTGCCACAGAAATATTGAGACTTTCCGTAAAACCACACATAGGAATGTGTAAAAATCCATCAGCAGCGTCCATAATATCACTTGACACACCTTCCTTTTCATTTCCAAAAAATACCGCAAACGGAGTTGAAATATCTAAAGTATCTGTTGTGAAAGCTTCATGAAGAGGACTCGTCACAATAATTCTGTATCCTTTTTTCTTTAAAGAATGTAAACATGTCTGTGGGCTATTGTATCTAAAAACGTCCACCCATTTTTGAGCTCCTAGAGCAATTTCTGTATCAATATTCTTTCCATATTTCTGCTCAATGATATGTAAATTTTGAATTCCAAAAACATCACAGCTCCGCAAAACCGCACTGGTATTATGAAGTTGAAAAACATCCTCAGCAACCACCGTTAAGTATTTTGTGCGTTGTTTGACTACCGATTGAATTTTCAAATTTCTTTGTTCAGATATAAACGCCTCGAGGTAATTCAAATAGTTAGGAGTTGTTAAAATTTCAGACATCTTAGATTGTTTTTCATTTATTAAGTTTGTAACTTGGCTACGACAAAATTTTTCGCATGAAACAGGAGGAACTGTTACCGCTAATTTATGAAAAAGATGAACGTGCATTCACACATCTTTACAATCATTATTCAAAAAGTCTTTTTGGAGTTATTTCTAGTTTGATAAAAGAACCCGAAGAAGCAGAAGATGTTTTACAAGAAGTCTTTGTGAAAATTTGGAAAAACATCGACTCCTATCAAGAAAGTAAAGGCAGATTTTACACCTGGATGTTGAATATTGCTAGAAATTCAGCAATAGACAAATTGCGTTCAAAAGGTTATAATCAAAATTCAAAAAACCTTTCTATCGATAATTTCGTTTATATATTTGACAATGACAAAAGACAAAAGGAAAGATTTGACCTTATTGGTATTCAGGAATTTATTAAAAAACTGAAACCTAAATGCATCAAGATTATTGACCTCTTATTTTTTAAAGGATATACACAGCAAGAAGCCTCAGAAGAATTAGATATCCCTCTTGGAACAGTCAAGACTCAAAACAGAAATTGTATTAATGATTTAAGAACTTTGCTAGGCGAAATATGACACCACAAGAATACATAGATTCGGGAGTACTTGAGCTTTATGTTTATGGATTACTCAATGAACAAGAGGTTGAAGAGGTCAACAAAATGGCCTTACAACATCCCGAAATAAAAAAAGAGATTGAACAGATAGAATCTACCATGCTAGCTTTATCTGGAAGTATTTCTCCTAACATTCCTGTTGAAAATTTTGAAGCTATTAAAAAACTCATTTTTAGCGAAAAAAATCAGGAAGAACCACAAACTGTAATTCCTATCTCAAAAAAGAAAAATTATAGAGAATATTTTGCATGGGCCGCAGTAGTATTGCTATTAGCTGGATTGGGTTATCTATTTAATGAAATGACTCAAAAAGATGATTTATTAAATTCATTAGAAGATGAAAAGTCAAAAATGGTGACCACCCTGGACACACTTGAATCTAATGTGCTAAGCAAACAACGTTTAATTGAAATTCTAAGAGATCCAAACAACCAAATAGTTGAACTTACTGGACAAGATGCAGCTCCTAAGTCTGCCGCCAAAATTTATTGGAATTCAGAAAATAATAGAGTTTTTGTTGATGCCATCGGTCTTCCTGATCCTCCAGAAGGAATGGTATACCAAGTATGGGCTTTAAAACTGAATCCGCTTACTCCAATGAGTATCGGACTTCTTAATGATTTTAAAACCAATGATGCCAAAATATTTGATGTTGATAATGTTTATGATGCCGAAGCCTTTGGAATTACATTAGAACCAGCAGGCGGAAGTCCAACACCAACTCTTGAACAATTATTTACTCTAGGAAAAGTGTAGTATGAAAAAACTAGTGGTGCTCTCTGGTGCTGGCATGAGTGCTGAAAGTGGCATTAGTACCTTCAGAGATGCAGGTGGATTGTGGGAAGGACATGATATAATGGAAGTGGCTTCACCAGAAGGATGGAGCAAAAATCCTGAAGTGGTACTCAATTTCTATAATCTGAGAAGAAGACAGCTCAAAGAGGTTCATCCCAATAAAGGACATCTGATTTTAAAAGACCTCGAAAAATATTTTGACGTTCAAATTATCACTCAAAATGTTGACAACCTTCATGAAAGAGCAGGAAGTTCTAATATCATTCACCTTCATGGTGAACTTAATAAGGTTAGAAGTATCAATGATGAAAATTATATTTTAGATTGGACAGAAGATCTTCATTGGGGTGATACCGATACTCAAGGGCATCAAATGAGACCCCATATTGTGTGGTTTGGTGAAGCTGTACCCGCAATTGAATTAGCTGCAAATTTAGTCTCAAATGCAGATATTATTGTCATCATTGGTACTTCTATGCAAGTATATCCTGCTGCAGGTTTAATTGATTATGCACCTGATTATGCCAAGTTTTTTTACATAGATCCTCAACCTGCACAACTACTCTACTTCAATCATACACTGACAATCATTCCGAAAATTGCATCTGAGGGTTGTCAAGATTTAAAAGAAATTCTCATTTCTATTTCCTAGTGAAAAGATTTCTCCATATTGGGAAATAATAACTTATAATGAGAACAGTAGCTATTAATGGAATCCCTGTTTCCACCAATTCATGTGGCCTATTATCTAAAAATAAATGCAATATAAAAATATTGAAAATGATTGGGAGTAATACTATGGCTCCCACAAGTCGCGTCTTTGGCATCAATAATAACATCCCTGATACAACTTGAAAAAAACCAATAACTTTCAACATCCCAGACTGGCACATATTTGTAATTACTTGCTGGTATTCTATTGGGATTGAACTTTCTAGGCCATATAACTTACATGGAGACAAAAAATGTTTGTTGACACCTTTGTAGATAAAAAACAATCCTAAAATGATAGAAATCAGAGCAATTCCCAATGACAAAATATTTTTCATTTCTAATTTATTCTTATTTATTCTAAATTAATGCAAACTTATAAATTTTTTTAATACTCAAAAATGCATTTCAAGTATTAATTTCAAATTATGATTAGCAAAGAGTATATTTGCAGCAAGAATTAACAACATGACACCCATCACTATTTTAAACGCCATTTCTCCAATTGATGGTAGGTATCGATCAAAAACCGAAAGGTTAGCAGCCTATTTTTCAGAAGAAGCCCTCATAAAATACCGAGTGCTTGTGGAAATTGAATATTTCATTGCATTATGTCAGCATCCACTTCCACAACTTAAGGCAGTAACACCAGATTTTTTTGAAAAACTTCGTAGTGTTTACCAAAATTTTAATGAAGAAAATGCACTTTCAATCAAACAAACAGAAAGAATAACCAACCATGACGTAAAAGCTGTTGAGTATTTTATCAAAGATGCCTTTGAAGCACTTGGATTAAGCAAGTATAAAGAGTTTATTCATTTTGGTTTGACTTCTCAAGATATCAACAATACAGCCATTCCGCTTTCTATTAAGGATTGTTTTGAAAAAGTATATTTGCCAGATTTAATTTCTTTAATTGCTGAATTAAAATCACTGAGTCAAGAGTGGAGAGATATCCCCATGTTGGCAAGAACCCACGGTCAACCCGCCTCACCCACAAGATTAGGAAAAGAGATTGCAGTTTTTGTGGAAAGACTTGAGGAACAATTAAGATTACTGATTAATGTGCCTTTTGCAGCCAAATTTGGTGGAGCCACAGGAAATTTCAACGCACATCATGTGGCTTATCCAAAAATTGACTGGAAAAAGTTTGGGACCCAATTTGTTGAAGAAGTTTTAGGACTTCACCATTCCTTTCCAACCACACAGATTGAACATTATGACCATCTTGCCGCTTTTTTCGATGGTTTAAAGAGAATCAACAACATTCTCATTGATCTAGATAGAGATATTTGGACCTATGTCTCCATGGACTATTTCAAACAAAAAATCAAAGAAGGTGAGATTGGCTCTAGTGCTATGCCTCACAAGGTAAACCCCATTGATTTTGAAAACTCTGAAGGAAATCTTGGAATGGCCAATGCCCTTTTCGAATATTTATCCTCAAAATTACCCATTTCCAGATTACAACGCGATCTAACCGATAGTACGGTTTTAAGGAACATTGGAGTACCTATCGGACATACTATCATTGGATTTAAGTCCACCCAAAAAGGATTAAGCAAGCTATTGCTGAACACCTCAAAACTTGAAGAAGATTTGAATAATAACTGGGCTGTTGTGGCAGAAGCTATACAAACTATTTTAAGACGAGAAGGGTATCCAAATCCTTATGAGGCGTTAAAAGGCCTGACTCGTAAAAATGAAATGATAACACAAAACTCTATTCATAATTTTATAAATACCTTGAATGTCGATTCAGAAATAAAAAACGAACTTAAAAAAATAACACCATCCAATTATGTTGGCATCTAAATTTAAAGCTATGAAACTTATTAAAAAAATAATAGTTATATCATTTATTTGTTTTACTATATTTAGTTGTCTTGATGACACGCCCTGTAGTTTTGATGGACTAAGTTCAATAATTTCTGTTTCTGAAATAACAAATGGTTCTGTGAATCAAATCATTGAATTTCAGGTAACTCATGAGCCTGAATTTGGATGTTCATCAGATAGAGATTTTGAAGTTTTCTCACAACAAAACAATATCTTTTTTATAAATCAAAAAATTCGAACTACCTGTCTTTGTGATGCTGACCCAGAACCTATGACTTCTACTTTTGTATTTACTCCCATTACGACTGGTTTGTTTACTTTTAGATTCAGAAAAACTGACGAAGAATATATAGTAAGAAATGTTCTGGTAGAATAAATTAAACCATCACACTAATGTAAATGCTCATTATTCTCAAGAAAATCTCTTTAAAATTTCTAACTGCCTTTATGGATCTTGTTCCCATAATTTTGGTGGTTGCTTTTTTTCAGTTATTTATTCTTAAGGTTCCTTTTCCAAATTTTTACGAGATTATATTTGGATTATTTTTTGTTGTTATTGGTCTTATGCTTTTTGTGGAAGGTCTGGAAATTGGATTATTTCCGGTTGGTGAAAATTTAGCTTTTGCATTGACCAAAAAAGGTAGTTTATTTTGGCTTTTAAGTTTTTCATTTTTACTCGGGTTTTCAACAACCATTGCAGAACCTGCTCTCATTGCAGTGGCTAAAGAGGCTGGAAAAATGGCTGTTGAAGGTCATTTAATTACTCCCGAAAACCAAGATGACTATATCCTTGGACTTCGACTCACTGTAGCACTTTCCGTTGGTTTTGCAATTTTACTGGGAATCATAAGGATAATTAAGGGTTGGCCTATTTATTATTTTATAATTGGAGGGTACATATTGGTCATCCTTGTAACTTTTATTGCTCCCAAAGAAATCATTGGCATTGCTTATGATGCTGGTGGAGTAACCACTTCAACTATTACTGTTCCTCTTGTAACTGCGCTAGGTGTGGGTCTTGCTACAGTCATTCAAGGTAGAAGCCCGTTAACCGATGGTTTTGGGCTTATTGCCTTTGCCTCTTTAATGCCCATGATATTTGTAATGATGTATGGAATTATAATATTCTAAATGAATACAGATTTGATATATAGCTTTATAGATATGTTTGTAAGTACATTACTAGATGTAGCTCCTATAGTCATTCTTATAGCTTTTTTTCAAATTGTTATTATCAAAAAAAATATTCCCAACCTAAAAAACGTTATTCTAGGTATTATTTTTGTTATTATTGGTTTGACTTTCTTTTTATTAGGATTGGAAAAAGCCCTCTTCCCTGTGGGCGACTTAATGGCAAAACAACTTTCTAATATTGAGTTTATAGAAAAAAACTACAGTGGAGACATTACAGATTGGCAGGCCTATTATTGGGTCTATTTATTTGGTCTTATGATGGGATTTGCCACTACTATGGCCGAACCTGCACTGAAAGCGGTGGCTATCAAGGCGAATGAAGTGTCGGGGGGAACTATTAGTGAAACAGGATTAAGAGTTGTTGTGGCTATAGGTGCTGGAGTTGCTCTTGCGTTAGGAACCTACAGGATTGTAACGGGAACACCCTTATATCATTATTTGATTGTTTGTTATGTCATCATTATTATACAAACTATTTTTGCAAAGAAAGATATTGTTGCTTTAGCCTATGACTCTGGAGGCGTGACTACATCAACTGTGACTGTTCCTATCGTTGCTGCACTTGGTTTAGGACTTTCCTCTGTAATTCCCGGTAGAAATCCTGCTATTGATGGTTTTGGACTCATTGCATTGGTGTGTATGTTTCCCATTATTTCTGTGTTAGCTTACACTCAATTAACTGAATTACTCAAAAAATTTAAAACCAAATAATATGAAATTTAAACTTATTGTTTCCTTTATCGCCCCAGACTTGACCGACAAGGTAGTTAAAACTGCAAAAAGTGCAGGTGCCACCGGTGATGTAATCATTCCTGCCCGAGGGAGTGGAATTGAACAAAAAAGTTTTTTAGGTTTGTCAATAAATGAAAAAACAGATGTTATTTTATTTGTGGTTGAAGAGCACTGCGTTAACAATATTATTGCAGCTATAGACAAAGAAATTAACTTGGAAGTACCTGGAAACGGTATTGTCATTGTATTAAACATTGACAAAGTGGCTGGACTTTCTAAGCAAATTAAGAAAATACGAGAAAATTTAAATAATGAACAATTATAAAAACCCTAACTATGGAAAAATACACTGCTGCTAAAGATATTGCCTCCAATGATTTATATTATATCGATGGATTAGCAAGCGTAAAAGATGCTGTTCAAATGATGAAAGATAAAAATGTGAGGTCTTTAATCATTCAAAAAAGAAATGAAGCCGATGCCAACGGAATTGTAACAGTGACCGATATTATAAAAAAAGTAATTATACTTAATAAAACGCTAGAGGAAGTAAGTGTCTATGAAATTATGACCAAACCAGTACTGTCAATTCCAGCACAAATGAACATAAAGTATATTCCGAGACTCATGATGAATGCCCAAATTAAATTCGCACCAGTTGAAGAAAATGGAAAATATATTGGAGTCATTAACTATACTCAATTCCTATTCAATTTGATATAATAAAAAAACCGTTATCGTGGAATAACGGTTCAATAGGTTAAGGTAAAATCGGGGCAAAATTACCTTTTCATGAAAATATTGGTGTAGTATTTTCTTCCATTGGCAGGATTTGTTTTTATAGATATTCCAAAATGTGTATAATCGCCAAGAATGTTGTCTCTGTGTCCGTCACTATTAATCCATGCATTCAATGCAGCATTATTAGTGTTGTAATTGTAAGCAATGTTTTCACTCACTCTAACAGCTCCCAAAACTTGTCTTATATTTTGAGAACGTAGTTCAAATCTGTGATGACCTACCACTTCGTTTTGAATCATAAAATCATTGTGCTCTGATGATTTAAATGAAATATGTTCAATTGGCTCTAAAATAGGTAGTCCCATTTCATCTCTGTAATGATTTATTCTGGACATCATATCCATTTCAACATCATTGTATAAATACGTTTCAACTTTTGCAAGTTCTAATTCTGAGGATTCTTCAGAAGAACAAGAAGTTAAAAATAATACAAGAGCGACAGGCAAGAATGCCTTTAACATTTTTGCTTTCATAGTAGGTTAAGTTTTTTAAAGATAGATGTGGGGCAAGTATCTTTATGTTAATACTGAATGAACGTGTTTCTGATTTGGTTGTTCAATATTACTACTATGTCGTTGAAGTGCAAAATAAAATCGATGAAAAGCAGCTTTTGTATTTTAGAATACTATTTTTCCTATATTATGGAGCCAACCTTTCAATCGTCCATTCGAAATTATCTTGAAGTGTATATCTAATTCTGTCATGCAATCGGTTGGGTCTACCCTGCCAGAATTCAACTTGATGAGGTCTCACCAAATACCCTCCCCAATGCAAAGGCCTTGGTATTGTTGTTTCATTATATTCATTTTCGAGTACTGTTAATCTACTTTCTAAGTAATCTCGATCTGGAATAATCTGACTTTGTGGAGAAACAAGGGCTCCAAGTTTACTACCATCTGGTCTTGAGTCAAAATAATTATCTGAAGTTAGAACTGAAGTCTTTTCAGCAATACCTTTTATAATCACCTGTCTTTCCATCGAATGCCAAAAAAATGAAAGACAAACCTTTGGATTTAATTCAATGGCTTTCCCTTTTTCAGAATGATAATTGGTGTAAAAAACAAAACCTTCCTCGTTAAACTTTTTTAAAAGGACCACTCTTGATTTTGGGAATCCGTCAAAACCAATCGTGGATACGGTCATGGCATTTACCTCTTCAATATTGCCAAATTCTTCGGTTTCATAAAACCACTTATGGAATAGATTGATAGGGTCTTCAGGAATTTCAGTTTCGAGCAACTGACTTTTTTCGTAGTTCTTTCGGTAATTACTTAAATCTTTCATAGCAAATGAATCTTTTATTTTGTCCAATAAAGGTACAAAACTAAAAGACATTCCTAAAAATATTGAGTTAACTAAAAATCAAAAACTTTACCATCATCTGCCAACATTACTTGCTGAAAAATGATTTCTGCTTCTTGCTTAAAAAGAGAAGTATCTCCATACCGCGTTGAAAAATGTCCTAGAATAAGATGTTGAACATTGGCTTTCTGAGCTATGAATGCAGCTTCTTTAGCGGTACTATGCATCGTCCTTTCTGCTAAATGTGCTTCTTTCTCTAAAAAGGTACTCTCATGATACAAGACAGTAGCTCCTTTAATATACTCCACAAGGTCTGGATCATAAATAGTATCTGAACAATAAGCATAACTCCTATTTGAAACTGGGTCAAAAGTGAGCTCTCGATTGTCTATCACTCTTCCATCTTCAAGTTGAATATCTCCACCATATTTTATTTTTTGAAAATATAGAGTTTCGATGCCATAGTGTTCAATGGCTTCTATATTGAGTTTTCGTTCTTTATTTTTTTCCTCAAACAAAAAACCATGAGTTGGAATGCGATGTTTCATTGGAAAGCAACTGACTTTAACTTTCTCATCTTCAAATAACACATCAGAAGTAGGCTTGGAACGTTCGTGAAAATAAAGGGGATAGTTGGTATAAGCATTCCCCAACTTCAATTGCAATAAAATGATTTCTTTGATGCCTTTGGGACCATATATATGCAGTTCTTTTTCCCTGCCTAACAACATAAACGTAGAAATCAACCCAATTAAACCAAAAAAATGATCTCCGTGTAAATGCGAAATAAAAATATGATTGATTTTAGAAAACTTCACCTTATGTCTACGCAGCTGAATTTGAGTGCCTTCCCCACAATCAATTAAAAAAAGATGGTTTTTAATTTCTAATACTTGTGAAGTTGGAAAGGTTAAGGTTCTTGGCGTGGCAGCATAACATCCTAAAATAGTCAATTTCATTCGGTGCTTTTTTGGGAATCCTTTCGAATCATCATTATCATCAGGAATATGGTCATGACATTAGATAAGAGTGTAAAAAAATTGAACTCACTGTAAGTCATACCATGAATGATACCCAACAAAAATAAAATTGAAGCAAAAACAATAATCCGTATGGCAAGCCTTTTACGCATATACAATTAGAATCCTAAATCTCGTTCAATCTCATCCATTTCAATCAAATCGTGGGCTTCCAACAAAGAAGGTACAACATTGTATTTTTCGGGGATATCGTTATAATCCAAACCTTCAGATACAATCACCAATGATTTTTTATTTTTCTTTTGTTGGGAAAGCAATTCATTAAAAGATTTTAAATCTGCTTTTTGAATATTGTTTAAACGGGAAAAATCCAAAATAATATTTTGACCTTTAAAAAAATGATAATTCTCTAACACCTTTTCAATGAAAGAGTTCAGTTCTCCTTGTGAGTCCTTTAAAATGGTGGTGTGTCCTTTTTGTTCTACTTTCATAAATACAACAATATATTAATCAAAAATACTTATTTGATTTTGGATGCCAAAAGATAAATGACTGCCATTCTGATGGCGACTCCATTTTCCACTTGATCCAAAATAATCGCTTGGGGTGAATCTGCCACTTCTGAAGTAATTTCTACCCCTCGGTTAATGGGCCCAGGATGCATCACTACGATTTCCTTATCTAATGAATCTAATATCTCTTTGGTCAGTCCGAATTGTTTGGTGTATTCTCTTGTGGATGGAAAATAATTGACATCCATACGTTCATTTTGAACGCGAAGCATGTTGGCAGCGTCACACCAATTCAAAGCCTTTATGAGATTGGACTCTACTTTGACCCCGAGACTTTCAATGTGTTTTGGAATCAAGCTGTTAGGTCCACACACCTTGACTTCTGCTCCCAGCATTTGTAGAGCAAATATATTAGACAATGCTACTCTTGAATGCAGAATATCACCTACAATTACCACTTTTTTTCCGGCTACCTCTCCTAACCTCTCTCTAATGGAATACGTATCTAGTAAAGCCTGAGTAGGATGTTCATGAGCACCATCACCAGCATTGATGATACTGGCTTTAACATGTTGGGATAAAAAATAAGCTGCACCAGGATTGGGATGTCGCATGACCACCATATCCACTTTCATGGATAAAATATTGTTTACGGTATCAATTAAGGTCTCTCCTTTTTTAACTGAAGATTGTGCAGCTGAAAAACTAATAACATCAGCAGAAAGTCTTTTTTGAGCCAGTTCAAAGGATAGTTTGGTGCGAGTACTGTTCTCAAAAAAGATGTTCGCTATGGTGATATCTCTTAGAGAAGGCACTTTTTTGATGGGGCGGTTAATGACTTCCTTAAAGTGATCGGCAGTTTCAAAAATCAACTGTATATCTTGGGGAGTGATATATTTAATTCCAAGAAGATGATGTACAGAGAGTTCAGACATTATACTATCTATTTAATTTGTGGTGATAAAAACGGCGTCTTCACCTTCATTTTCATTCCAAAAAACTTTTACTTTTTCATTATTGATAACATCAACCTGTCTTCCTCTATAGTCTGGTTGAATGGGTAAGTGTCTCGAAAATCTTCTATCAATCAACACCAATAATTCAATCTCAGAAGGTCGTCCAAAAGATTGGATGGCGGTGAGTGCAGACCTGATGCTTCTTCCAGTAAAAAGAACATCGTCAATAAAAACGACTTTTTTATCTTCAACAATAAAATCAATTTCTGTTTTGCTGGCCTCCAACGTTTTTTCACCCCTTCTAAAATCATCTCTAAAAAAAGTGATATCCAAGAGCCCAAACTTCAAATCTTCTATACCATAGGATTCCTGAAGCATACTTACCAAACGTTTGGCTAAAAAACTCCCTCTAGGTTGCAAACCAATAAGTATGGTATCTTTAAAATCAAGATGTTTTTCAATCAACTGACAGGCCAATCGATGTAGAATGATGTTGATTTCTGTAGCCGTAAGCAAGGTTTTTTGACTCATGCCTGATGTTAAATTGTTGCGTAAAGGTATTATTTTAGTTGGGCATTTCAAAACAAAAAATCCCGACGAAATCGGGATTCTCATTTACTGATAATATTTCTTTCTCAATTCCTTAATTTTTTCATCCTCAAGGTAATCGTCAAAACTCATATAGCGATCAATCACACCAGATGGGGTCAACTCCAAAATCCTATTGGCTACTGTTTGAGCAAATTCGTGGTCATGGGTGGTAAATAACACCGAACCTTTAAAGTTTTTTAACGAATTGTTGAAGGCTTGAATCGACTCTAAGTCTAAGTGATTTGTAGGTTCATCCAGCATCAATACATTGGCACGCAACATCATCATTCTCGAAATCATACATCTAACCTTTTCTCCTCCAGACAACACTCTTCCGGTTTTTAATGCCTCTTCACCCGAAAAAATCATCTTGCCTAAAAATCCACGCACATAGACCTCATCACGTTCTTCTTCGGTTTTGGCCCACTGTCTTAACCAATCTACTAAAGTCAAATCATTATTGAAAAAGTGGCTGTTATCTCCGGGTAAATAAGACTGTGAAGTGGTAATTCCCCAATCAAATTTTCCAGTATCCGGGGTTAGATTTCCATTGAGAACTTCATAGAAGGCAGAAGTAGCTCGGGAATCTTTTGAAATGACGGCAATCTTATCGCCTTTGGCCATATTCAAATCTATGTTTTTAAAAAGCACTTCACCGTCCATAGAAACACTTAAATCGGTAACATTCAAAATCTGATCGCCAGCTTCTCGTTCTTGTTCAAAAATAATAGCTGGATATCTTCTGCTGGAGGGTTTGATGTCATCTACCTTCAGTTTTTCCAACATTTTCTTTCGAGAGGTCGCCTGCTTGGATTTTGCAACGTTGGCACTAAATCGTCTGATAAATTCTTCCAACTCTGCTTTCTTTTCCTCTGCCTTTTTATTTTGCTGTGCTCTCTGTCTGGAAGCTAACTGACTGGATTCATACCAAAATGTATAATTTCCAGAAAAGTGAGTGATTTTACCAAAGTCGATATCAGATACATGCGTACAAACCGCATCTAAAAAGTGACGGTCGTGAGAAACCACTAAAACGGTATTTTCATAATTGGCTAGAAAGTTTTCCAACCAACCGATGGTTTCAAAATCCAAGTCGTTGGTAGGTTCATCCATGATTAATACATCAGGGTTTCCAAAAAGTGCTTGAGCCAAAAGCACTCTCACTTTTAGTTTTGAGTCCATATCACCCATCAAGGTGTAATGAAAGTCTTCTTTGATACCAAGGTTGGACAGTAAAGTAGCTGCATCTGTTTCAGCATTCCATCCGTTCATTTCTTCAAATTGGACTTGTAATTCCCCAATTCTATCAGCATTTTCATCACTATAATCAGCATAGAGGGCGTCCATTTCTTGCTTCACTTTAAATAACCCTTTGTTCCCCATCATCACCGTTTCCAATACTGTCTGTTCATCGAACATATTATGGTTTTGGTTTAAAACAGACATTCTTTTTCCAGGTTCTAAAAAAACATGACCTGAAGTGGGATCAAATTCACCAGAAATAATTTTCATAAAAGTGGATTTTCCAGCACCATTGGCACCAATAATCCCATAACAGTTACCTTGAGTGAAAGTAATATTAACTTCGTCAAACAAAATTCTTTTCCCGAACTGAACTGATAAATTTGAAACCGTAAGCATTTTATAATATTTTAAAAGTGGTGCAAAAGTATTAAAAACAGATGGTTTTTGGGATAATTATTTAGAATAACTATAGGTTTAATTTAACTGAATGTTAACAAGGCAAACGGGTGATTACGAATACATTTGTTTAAAAGTCGCTTATTTAATGATTGCCTATTCCAAAAAAATACTTCAACTTACTTTACTTGCAACACTGTTATTTATAACCTATTCTTGTCAAAAGGATTTTGCTGATGATAACTTTACTGCACATTTTGGTGGTGAAATCATAAATCCAAAAAACAATTATGTTCTTTTTTTAAAAGATGATGAAATTGTTGACACACTATTTTTAGATGTAGACAACCGCTTTTTTAAAACGTTCGATTCTTTAGTTCCTGGACTCTATTCGTTCAAACATGAACCTGAATACCAATACATTTATTTTGACAAAAATGATAGTTTGATGGTGAGAGTCAACACCAAAGATTTTGATGAGTCTGTAGTTTTTTGTGGCAGAGGCGATGAAAAAAACAATTTTATGATGGAATTGTATCTCAAACAATTCAATGAAAGGGTAAAAATGTTTGACCTGTTTGAAAAAGATCCTAAAACTTTTTTAAAGCACATTGATTCCGCTTATAAAAAGAAAGAAAAATTTTATAACCATAAAAAACAACAAATCAATTGGAATAACGACTTTGATATGTATGCAAAATCGGCTTTAAATTTTAATTACTATACTTTTAAAGAGATATACCCTCTAGCCCATCAAATGAGAACAGGAAAAAATTTAATCAACGAACTTCCAAAAGACTACTACATACACAGAGATAAAATTGATTACAACAATCCCCAATTGACCCATTTTTCGCCATTTGTTAGGTATTTAACCCACATGATGAGTAATGTTTCCTTTTATAAAACTTCTCAAAATAGTGGAGTGGGAAATGCGTTAGAAATTAATATTCATAAGTTAAATATAGCTGACACCCTATTTAAAGTCTCAGCTGTAAAAGATAAAGTACTCAAAAATATTGCTATTTCTTATCTCCTTGAAGATCAAAAATCTGAAAACAACTATATATTTTTTAATCGTTTAAATGATTTAGTAAAAGACAAAAGCAACATTGAAGAGGTGAATAAAACAGCAGATGCTATTCAACTTCTAAGTGCTGGTAATGCATTGCCAGAAGTAACTTTAATAGATTTAAATGGAAAGGAAATTAGCAGTCATTCTGTGATTCGAGGTAAAACAGTGTTGTTTTTTTGGACTGAAAATATTCCAACCCACATGAATGCTGCCCACAAAAAAGCCATTGAATTTTTTAAAACCAATCCCAATTATAATTTTATTGGTATTAACATTGATGAAGACCACACCAAATGGCTCAATGCCGTGCAGAAAAACAATCATGGCACAGTGAATGAATTTAGAGCTAAAAACGTGGATGATTTAAAAGATAAATGGGTTATCACTAAATTACAACGCACCATAGTTACCGATAATGATGGAGTCATCAAAAACGCTTTTGTCAATCTCTTCGATGTTCGGTTCCAAGAAGAATTAAAATGAAAAAACCAGAGTTTAAAGCTCTGGTTTTTTGTATACTATCGTTTATAACGATTTAATTTCCTTTGGCATGGTCAGCCAAAAACTGTGCTAAACCAATATCAGTTAACGGGTGTTTCAATAATCCTAAAATTGCTGAAAGCGGTCCGGTCATCACATCAGCACCAATTTTAGCACAATTCACGATATGCATGGTGTGTCGAACAGAGGCGGCTAAAATTTGAGTCTCATATCCATAATTATCATAAATATCTCTTATTTCTGCAATCAAATGCAATCCATCGGTAGAAACATCATCTAACCTACCAATAAAAGGAGAAACATAAGTAGCACCCGCTTTAGCAGCCAACAAGGCTTGTCCAGCAGAAAATACTAGGGTGACATTGGTTTTGATACCTCTTTCGGAAAAATATCGACAGGCTTTCACTCCTTCTTTGGTCATGGGCAATTTTACTACTATTTGTTCATGTAGTTCTGCCAACTCTTCCCCTTCTTTAATCATACCATCATAGTCAGTTGCAATGACTTCTGCACTCACATCTCCAGTAACGGCCTTGCAAATGTCAACATAATGCTTCAAAATATTGTTTTTTCCTGTGATACCCTCTTTAGCCATTAGTGATGGATTAGTGGTTACTCCATCCAATACGCCAAGTGCCTGTGCTTCTGTAATCTGATCTAAATTTGCTGTGTCAATAAAAAATTTCATGTAAACTGATTTAAGTGTTGTTTTCAGGGTGCAAAATTACTAATTAGCAGGGACAAATAAATAGATTCCAAGTAACAAATTCCAAATTTTAAAAATCGAACCTATTCCCTACCCAACCCATAATGCTTCATCAGCATCTTTTCATACATTCTATCTGGCAGTATTCTTTTCAATACAATAGAAAATCGTTGTAGAAAATTCCCAACTTTATAGTGAACTTTGGGATGTTGGGCTTCAATGATGCTTTCAATAGCTTTTGCCATCAAGTCAGGATCACTTCCGCTATCCACATGTTCATTCATCATGTTTAAAGTGTGTCCGTAGGTTTTAAAATAGGTTGAATCCTCTTGAAGTGGAGCGTGATAACGTCCCGCTGCAATATTGGTCGCAAAATCCCCTGGGGCAACATTGGTGATATCAACTCCAAAAGGTTTGACCTCCATTCGAATGCCCTCTGTAATAAGTTCCAAAGCTCCTTTAGATGCAGAATAAGCAGATCGAAAAGGCAAACCCATATAACCAGCAATGGATGTAATGTTGATGATTAAACCCGAGCCTTGGGCTCGGAGTTGGGGTAAGACAGTTTGCATGACAGCTATCGGTCCAAATAAATTGGTATCAAAATGTGATTTGATTTCGGAAAGTGGAATTTCTTCTAGCGGACCTGTAATTCCGACTCCGGCATTGTTGATGACGACATCCACCGATTTGGCTTTCGTAAATAATTCTGAAAAGGCTTTTTGTATGGAAAGCTCTTCACGCACATCCAAAGCAATCAATGGAAACAAGCTGTTGGGGTATTTTTCAGGAGTGCGGCTGGTGCCAAAAACTTGGTAACCCTTGTGATACAAATAATTCCCAATAGACAAACCAATACCAGAGGAAGCACCCGTAATAAAAACTACTTTTGACATGGTTTTAATTTGACCCAAATATATTAAAAGATTTTAAGAAAAGTTGACTGGCAAAGGAAGGAAGAGATTACCAAAAGTCATAAAAAAATGGCAAGCGACCTACATCGCACCGCTACAACCACATACCTTTGCTGTGTTCCCACCCTGGAGGAGTTTGCAGGAGCTGGTCGTGTAGGACTTGCCGGTGCAAATATACAATCTTTTTGTATTTTAGCAAGCTGAAAAACCGCAACAAAACCTTGAAATGAATGAACACTTCATCACTTGCATTATGAAAAAATACAATTGGCTTATCATCACATGTTTAACCGTTTTTTTATTCTCATGTGATGATAAAAAAGATACTTCTGACTGGTTTGCATTCGAAACCCAACAACTCAAGACACAGTTTATCAATGGTGAAACAGCCACTTTGCAGGTGCTAAACTTAAAATCTAAAAAGATAGACAGCATCATTTTTTATAGAAATGACAAAAAAATAGGTACATCTGAAAAGGATAGTCCCCTCAAAATAACTTTCGAAAATGAAAAATTGGGCTACCAAAACTGGAAAGCCTTGGTCTATGCTGAAAACACCTATGCCGAGATTACCCATCGTTCAGAATTGGTTTCAGGTATTTCGCCTAAGTTACTTTCGTATGAGGTTGTGGCTACCTACCCTCATGACATAAAGGCCTATACTCAGGGATTGGAGTTTTTGGGAGACATTCTCTATGAAAGTACTGGAAACGGTGAAGGAGCCGGCACTGGTCTGAGAGGGAAATCTAGCGTCAGAAAAACAGAGTTCAAAACCGGGAAAGTACTTCAAATCGTAGCATTAGAGGATCAGTATTTTGGAGAGGGTCTCACTATTTTAAACAACAACGTCTACCAACTTACCTGGACCTCTTTGGTGGCTTTTGTTTATGATGCTAATGATTTAAAGAAGCTAAAAACGATTCCTTATACCAAAAAAATTCAAGGTTGGGGCTTGTGTAATGATGGAACCAACCTCTACCAATCTGATGGAACCGAAAAAATATGGATTGTAAATCCAGAAAATTTTGAGATGATTGACAACATAAATGTATATACTGGTAGCAACAAAGTTAGAGCCCTCAACGAATTGGAGTGGGTCAATGGAAAAATTTATGGCAATGTCTATCTAAAAGATGCCATTGCTATTATTGACCCCAAAACTGGGGCTGTGGAAGGTATGGTTAATTTGGTTGATCTCAAGAAACAAGTAACCCAGCATCCTGATCTCGATGTGTTGAATGGCATTGCGTATCACGCTCAACGAAACACCTTTTTTGTGACAGGAAAAAACTGGGATACCTTGTTTGAAATTCGAATTCTGGAATAGAGAATTTCAAAACACGAAGGGTCGGGGTACATTCCAAAACTCCATGTCTAAGAAGATTTAAGTGAAATCAAAGTTTGGGGGGAGTGATTGAACCTATACATTACGCCAATCTTTTATCTCCATTGATTTTATCATAGTTGAAATCCTTAATTGAACTTAGAAAAATCAATAGTTGATTATTGAATTCTTCGGGTTGTTCAAGATTGGAAACGTGACCGGCCTTATCAATCACATATAGATTGGAATCGTCAATATTTTTATGCATAAATTGAGATTCATAAAGGGGTGTAACTTCATCTTCTCTACCACAGATAATTAAAGTTGGGAGGTTGATTTTATTTAAGATAGAGCAAGTTTCTGAACGTTCTGCAAGAGCTTCCAATCCCTTTGTAATGATATTTTTTGAGTTTGAAAATACTACCTTTCTCAATTGATCTACCAATTCTGTTTTGTGTTGCAATGACTCTTTATGAAAAACGCTTTTTAAAAATTCTTCATTAAAATTGGAGGCTCCATGAACTGATATGTCTTCAATTGTTTTGTAACGCTTTTCTTTTTCAACTGTTGTATCTGCAATACATTGAGTGTCACATAAAATTAACGCCTCGAAAAGTTCTGGAAATCTTTTTACAGCATTTAAAGCTATAAATCCACCCATCGAAAGTCCGCAAATTATGGCTTTTGCAATACTTAACTTTTCTAAGAAGGCTACTAAATCATCTGCAAACAGTTGAATATTAAAGGCTGAATCTTCGTCAGTTGATTGTCCGAATCCTCTAATATCACATGATATTACGCGATAAGATGACTTAAGAAAGTCTAGTTGCCCTTGCCACATGGACTTATCAAATGGAAATCCATGTAAAAAAACAATGGGAATACTACTCTCACCAACATCATTATAAGACATTTCAAAATTTTCTAATGAAACTGATAAATTATAACCCTTGGATGGTTCTTGCATGATACATAAAATTAAAGTTGTGGATAGGAAATTATAGTAACCATCATTATGATTAAAAGTGTAAACTTATGACACAAATGATGCATTTAATTTACATCGTTTCTGCTAAGAATTACATCATTCGCATTTGTGATTAAAAGCAAATGAATTTGGCTGTACTAGTGCGTCATGTATTCAATTCAATATTAATGATGAAAAATAAAGAAGTCACTAACTTCCTTTTTTAATCACTTATGACTCTTACAGGCTTGTAAATCTTATAAAATCTCTTGGCAACTGTGTAAAGTTTTTTGCACAGATACCTATGACCTTTGCATAACTGCTTTTTACT
>JBKBOP010000002.1:0-29164 GCA_046293575.1 Flavobacterium sp.
TTTATGCAAACACCCATAGGCAAGATGGAAATGGAGAAAAGATTTCCGAAGTTTACCTTTCAATATACCCAATCATTACCCGAAATTTTAAACAACGATTTTAATTTCGGAAAAATTGACTTTAGAGCAGAATATGAAAGGAATTTTATTTCTGGACAAAAAGCCTCGATTACTGCACAAGGAGGATATGCATTTGGAGATATCCCACTTACACACCTCTACAATACTTCCCCCAACAGCTTGAACAGAGATCAAATACTTCAAAGAATCACTGTGGCCGGCTCCAATAGCTTTGAAACGATGTATTTTAATGAGTTTTTCTCCAGTAGATATGTTATGATTCACACTAAATTTGGTTTTAAACGTGTGCAAATCTTTAGGAAAGTGAAGCCATCCATGGTACTGGTCACAAGAATGGCATGGGGTGACATGCATCAACCTGAAAAACATTTGGGCATTAACTATAAAACCCTTAACAGAGGTTACTATGAATCAGGAGTTGAATTAAATCAGATTTTTTATGGATTTGGGTTGGCAGGGTTTTTTAGATATGGCCCTTATCAATTACCGAAATTTGAAAATAACCTAGCCTTAAAACTCACTTTCAAACTGGATTTAGGATTGTAAATCAATGTTCAAAATCCAATAAATTGAACTTAAACTTCTTCATTTACACCGATAATTAACTACCTTTGCACCCATTAAAAAAGTGCTATGTCTAAGTGGTTCAGTGTGGGATTTTGGGAAGTTATCGCCCGAATTATTCTCAGAAATAGAATTACCATTCTTTCAATTATTCTGCTGTTTACAGTTTTCATGTCTTTACAGTGGAAGAACATGCGATTTACCTATACAGAAGCCAATCTTCTTCCAGACCATCACGAAATCAACGAACAATACAATGCCTTTTTAGAGCAATTTGGAGAGGAAGGCAACTTAATCATCATTGGGGTGAAAGACCCAACATTTTTTACGCCTCCTGTTTTTTCTGCATGGAGTGAACTTACTCAAGTTTTAAAAAACACGCCTGAAGTTGAAGTAATCGTTAGTGTTGAAAAACTTCAGGTATTAGAAAAAGATGAAAAATCTGAAACGTTTCAAATCAAACCTTTCTTTGATTCTGAAAAAATTAGTGATAGCTCTTACTTGAGAAAACTTCAAGCCGAACTATTCGAAAAACTACCATTTTACGAAAGCTTACTTTATAACAAAAAAACGGGAACTGTTAGAGCCGCACTTTATTTAGATAAAGACATCGTCAACACACACGCCAGAAAAGAGTTTATTGTAAATGTTTTAATTCCAGAAATTAAAAAGTTTGAAGCTACAACCAATGTTGACTTGAGAGTTTCGGGTATGCCTTATATTCGAACACTCAATTCTCAAAATATTATTGATGAGATTGGTCTGTTCGTTTTAGCTGCATTATTGACTACTTCCCTCATCTTCTTTTTCTTTTTTCGAAGTTTTAGAGCAACTTTCATTTCTATGA
Organism: Flavobacterium sp.; assembly: GCA_046293575.1. Lineage (GTDB taxonomy): Bacteria > Bacteroidota > Bacteroidia > Flavobacteriales > Flavobacteriaceae > Flavobacterium. The sequence goes on from JBKBOP010000002.1 coordinate 1,493, forward strand.
TTGTGGTGATTATTGGTGTGATGTGGTCCTTTGGGACGTTGGGGCTTCTAGGTTTTGAAATCACGGTTTTGACTGCTATAATTCCTCCTTTGATTATTGTGATTGGGATTCCAAATTGTATTTTCTTGATTAATAAGTACCAAAGTGAAATTAAAATTCACAGAAATCAAGCCAAATCACTACAACGGGTCATCAGCAAAGTGGGCAATGCTACTTTAATGACCAATCTAACCACGGCCGCAGGATTTGCAACATTCATCATCACAGATAGTGAACTCCTTACTGAATTTGGTATTGTAGCATCCCTTAACATCGTATTGCTTTTTATACTTTGCTTGCTGACCATTCCCATTCTCTACAGTTTTATGCCTTTACCTAAGGACAAACACTTAGAACACCTTAACAAAGACTACATTAATAAGTTTGTGAAATGGTTGGAAACTACTGTCAAGGAAAGACGTATCACTATTTATGCAACTTCCATAGTATTATTAATTATTAGCATCACAGGTATTTACCTAATTAGAATTTCGGGAACGCTGATAGAAGATATGCCCAAAAAAGCTGATTTTTATAAAGACATACTGTTCTTTCAAGAGGAATTTGAAGGAGTCATGCCCTTGGAAATTATGATCAATACAGGTCGTAAAAATGGTGTGATGAAGCTTTCCACACTCAAAAAAATGGATGAACTTCAAGAAACCATCAACGAGATTCCTGAACTTTCACAACCCACTTCTGTGGTCAATCTTGTTAAATATGCCAAACAAGCATACTATAATGGCAATCCTGAATTTTATGAGTTGCCTTCTGCTCAAGAACAGGGATTCATAATGACTTATGCTAAAAATGCTACAAAAAATACAGATGAAAACCTTATGAAAAGTTATGTTGATTCTACAGGTCAATATGCAAGAATCACCACTTTTATGAAAGACATAGGCACGGATAAAATGGTGAAAGTAGAAGAGAAACTTTGGGATAAAATCAATCAAGTATTTCCAGATGATCGCTTTGAAGTAACCCTGACCGGTAAAGCTCTTGTTTTTCAAAAAGGCACCTCTTATCTTGTAAAAAATCTAGCGGTATCTTTACTATTTGCCATTGTTCTGATTTCGTTGTTTATGGCTTATTTGTTTCGATCATTTAAAATGATTATTGTTTCCTTAATTCCAAATATTTTACCCTTATTAATAACCGCAGGTATGATGGGATATTTGGGAGTTCCGATAAAACCTTCCACTATTTTAGTGTTTAGTATTGCATTTGGTATTTCTGTAGATGACACGATACATTTTTTGGCAAAATACAGACAAGAACTTAAAGCCAATCATTGGAAAATTAGAAAATCCGTTTTTAACGCATTAAGAGAAACTGGAGTGAGTATGTTTTACACGTCTATTGTACTCTTCTTCGGGTTTTCTGTATTTATGATTTCTAGTTTTGGAGGTACTGTAGCACTGGGTGGGCTAGTTTCTGCTACGCTACTTTTTGCGATGCTTTCAAACCTATTACTACTTCCTGCTTTATTGCTTTCATTAGAAAAAACAATAGCCAACGAACAAGAATTCATTGAACCGACTATCGATATTTTGGTTGAAGAAGATCCTCCGAAAAGACCGCGTTAAGTTGGTATCAAACACAGAATAGTTATCTTTGTTTCACCTTAATTTTATTAAAATAGATTACGAGTAGCATTTCAATTATATGAAAAAACATCAAAAAATTTCGGAACTACTAGAAAACACCCCTTTGCTACAAGAAGTTACTGCCAAAGGTTGGGTGAGAACATTCAGAAATAATCAATTTATAGCCTTAAACGACGGATCAACCCTCCAAAACATTCAATGTGTGGTTGATTTTGAAAATACTCCAGAAACCATTTTAAAAAGAATAAATACTGGAGCTGCGGTTGCTGTTTCAGGTGTTTTAGCTGAAAGTAAAGGTGCTGGACAAAAAGTTGAAATCCAAGTGAATAATCTTGAAATTTTGGGCGACTCCGATCCTGAAAAATATCCTATTCAGCCCAAAAAACACTCCTTAGAGTTTTTGAGAGAAAACGCACATTTGAGAGTGAGAACCAATACTTTTAGTGCTGTGATGAGAGTGCGTTCTACCCTTTCATTTGCAGTGCATCAGTATTTTCAAGAAAGAGGTTTTTATTATGTAAACACTCCTATCATCACCGGTTCTGATGCAGAAGGTGCAGGAGAAATGTTTAGAGTAACTGCTCTTCCTTTTGATAAAACACCAAGAAACGAAGAGGGAAACGTCAATTTTAAGGAAGATTTCTTTGGAAAAGAAACCAATTTAACCGTTTCCGGACAGTTGGAAGCTGAAACCTTTGCTATGGCTTTAGGTCAAGTGTATACTTTTGGCCCCACTTTTAGAGCCGAAAACTCAAATACGTCAAGACATCTTGCAGAATTCTGGATGATAGAGCCCGAAGTTGCATTCAATGATTTGGATGCCAATATGGATTTAGCTGAAGATTTTATTAAATATGTCATTAAGTACACCCTTGAAAGACACCAAGACGACTTAAAGTTTTTGGAGCAACGCCTCGCTGATGAGGAAAAAAACAAACCACAGCAGGAAAGGAGCGAAATGAGTTTACTTGAGAAACTTCAATTTGTTTTGGATAATAATTTCAAAAGAGTTACTTATACAGAAGCTATCGATATTTTAAGAAATTCTAAACCCAATAAAAATAAGAAATTCCAATATCCTATTGACGAATGGGGAGCCGACTTACAAAGTGAACACGAGCGTTTTTTGGTTGAAAAACACTTTAAATCTCCTGTCATCCTTTTTGATTATCCCGCGAAAATCAAGGCTTTTTACATGCGACTCAATGAAGATGGAAAAACGGTTCGTGCCATGGATATTCTATTCCCGGGAATTGGAGAAATTGTGGGTGGTTCACAAAGAGAGGAACGTCATGATGTCTTAATTGAAAAAATGAAAGCCTTAGGCATTGACGAAGAAGAGCTTTGGTGGTATTTAGACACTCGTCGTTTTGGTACGGCAGTACACTCAGGTTTTGGTTTAGGATTTGAAAGATTGGTATTGTTCGTTACCGGCATGACGAATATTAGAGATGTGATACCTTTTCCAAGGACTCCTCAAAATGCAGAGTTCTAAATTTGTTGCAAGTTTCAAGATGTCTTAAAATCAACAACTCCAAACCTTAAACTTTAAAACATAAAATTAAATAATGTTAAAGCAAAATTTTCAACTTAAACTCTCACAGAAATTATCTCCACAACAAATTCAGTTGATGAAGCTAATACAATTGCCAACACAGGCATTTGAACAGAGACTTAAAGAGGAAATGAATGAAAATCCAGCTTTGGAAAGTGGGAAAGAAGAAGAGTTTGAAGACGAATATGAGAAAGAAAATTATGAGGAAGATTATGAAGAGGACTATGAGCAAATAGACACTGAAGACATAAACATTGACGAGTACTTAAGTAACGACGAAACACCAGATTATAAACTTCAATCCAATAATTACAGTGATGATGATGAAGACCGAGAAATGCCTTTTACGGCAACGGTCACTTTTCATCAAGACTTACTTCAACAGCTTAACACTTTTATTTTAAGTGATGAGGAAAGAGACATCGCTGAGTTTCTTGTGGGTAGTATTGATGATGCAGGTTATTTGAGAAGGAGCCTGACCGATATTGTGGATGATCTTGCTTTTACACAAGGGATTTATACGGATGAATCACAAGTTGAAAAAATCCTTCAAATAGTTCATGAACTTGAGCCTGCAGGAGTTGGAGCGAGAGATCTTCAAGAGTGTCTCATGCTACAGTTAAAACAAAAAACTCCAACAGATTCTGTTACTATTGCCCTAGATATCATTGAAAATCAATTTGATGCTTTTACCAAGAAGCATTATGATAAACTCCTTCAAAAATTTGGAATTACTCAAGAACAACTAAAAAAATCCATTGATGAAATTGAGAAATTAAACCCAAAACCTGGCGGAGCCTTTTCAGGAAATTCAAAGCCTATTGAACACATTGTACCCGATTTTAGCATAAAAATTGTAGAAGGTCAGTTGGAATTAAGCCTTAATGGAAGAAATGCACCTGAACTACATGTCTCAAAAGAGTATCAAGATATGCTGCAAACCTATAAAGATACTCGAGAGAAATCAGGTTCACAAAAGGATGCGGTGCAATTCATTAAGCAAAAACTTGATTCTGCAAAATGGTTTATTGATGCAATTAAACAACGACAAGAAACCTTGATGGTGACCATGAGTGCTATCATGCATTATCAAGAAGCCTTTTTCTTAGATGGAGAAGAAACCAAACTAAGACCCATGATTCTTAAAGACATAGCAGAAATGGTGGGTTTGGATATTTCCACAGTATCTCGAGTTGCAAACAGCAAGTATGTTGACACTCCTTATGGCACTAAATTGATCAAAGAATTCTTCTCTGAATCTATGAAAAATGACCAAGGAGAAGATGTATCTACCATTGAAATCAAAAAAATTCTGAAAACCGTCATCGAGGAAGAAGACAAGAAAAAACCTCTACCTGACGATCAATTGGCGGAGATTCTCAAAGAAAAAGGATATCCAATTGCAAGGAGAACGGTCGCTAAATACAGAGAACTTTTAGACATTCCAGTAGCAAGAATGAGAAAGAAAATTTGAAAAAACTTCTTCCCATATTTTCCTATTTATTACATCCGCTCTTTATTCCGGTTTATGCCACTGCTTTTTACTTCTTTTGGACCAGAGATTTTTTTCTTCCAACAGAAATGTATCTGATGTTGGTACAAGTTGTCATATTAACTGTTTTCATTCCCATTGCTGTTTTTTATTTATTGCTTTCCATAGGTAAAATTGACTCTATTATGATCAGTAATTTAAATCAAAGAAAATACCCTTTAATGGTCAATGCATTACTACTTTATATCTTGATTCAAAAAAGTTTTACAATAGAGAGAACTCCAGAATTGTATTTTTTCTTTTTAGGTGGTTTCGCGAGTACGCTCTTAGCCTTACTTTTTTTACTTATTGGTAAAAAGATAAGCATCCATATGATTGGCATTTCTTCAATTACCGTTTTCATTGCAGGATTTAGTCTTAAATATCAAATTACTTTTACGGCAACCCTTGCAGTATTGTTGATATTGAATGGTTTAGTGGGTAGTTCTAGACTTCAAATGAAAGCACATAATTTGAGTGAACTCGCTTTAGGTTTTCTGGGAGGATGTATTCCACAAATATTGCTCTATTACTTTTGGCTATAATATATAAAACTGCAAGCCTAAACTAAACGATGAAATTTTTAATGGAACGCCGTTTAATTGAGCATCCTTATTAAATATAGAATTCAACCCATAATAGGCATAGACATTCCATGTGTTGTAACCGGCAGCTACATATAGGCCATAAATAAAGCGATTAATATTAGGGTTGTTATAAATTCGTGTGGTCACATTTTGGCTTTCGTTCACATAGATACTTCGCAATAAATAACTCATTTTAAAACCAGTATATACTCTAAAAAAACTGTGCTTTTCAGGAGTTGCATTCCTCCATCTTAGTTCTATAGGGAAATCAATAGAATAATAGGATAATCTATTTTTGGAAAAGGAATTGGGGTTGACAGTTTGATACAGAAATTGTTCTTCAATTTCTTCAATCACCATATTTAAGTTGTTGGACATATACGAAAATCCAAGTCCAGGAGCTATTGCTAAAGTTCGTTTTTCGTTTACAGGTATATCTCTTAAATAACCAAAATGAAAACCAGGAGAAAGTTTTCTTTGAGAGAAACCTTCTGGTTTATTTTGAAAAGTATTAAAGTGGATACCTAAATAAAAATGATCCTCTCTGAACTTAGAATCAATCACAGAACTAACAATTGTATCTTGAGCGGAAAGCACAAAAGGAAAAAATAAAACGAATAGTAAAGAATATTTCATACAAAGGTAAAGTTACAAAAAAAGGCAATCGAATATGACTGCCTTTTATATAATGAGTTCAATAGAATCTTAATCTAATACACTTCCCTTTTTAGTAGTGTAATTTACTTTGTATTGTTCAACTTTTCTAAGTTCTTGTTTTATATCTGAAACAATACCCATTTTGGTTTCTTTGTCTACTTTTAAGGCAGCTGTTAAAACCGCTTCAAGCTCAGGATCTCTAGAATCTCTTTCTTTCAGAACAAAATTTCTAATATCTGTAATTTCAGATAGGCGATCATTTAACTGAATTCTATCTCCAGAACCATATTTATTTACATATCTCTCGTGCGGTTTGCCCGCAAAAATAAACATGACACGGTCTTTCTTCTCCAATTTAGTCACCTGGTCTGCTCTTGGCAAATCATTTTGCACTAAAAGTTCATTGTCTCTTAAAACCGTTGCCACCATAAAAAAGAACAGCAACATAAAAACAATATCTGGAAGTGAAGCAGTTGAAATACCGGGAGTGCCTCCTCCTTTTTTCTTTTTAAATCTGGTTGACATAATAATTCGGGATATTAGTTTCTCTTGGGTTCAGCCTCAGATAATTTTTGAGGATACATTTCTTGAATTTCCTTTAAAAGAGGCTCAATTCTTTCCTTGACTTTATCAGGTGTAGAGGGATCTTCAAACATAGCTTCCATTTCTCTAAATGTTCTATTGAATTTTACTTTTGCTGCTCTATCTCTCAAAAAGTAGTAGGCTGCAACTAATTCATTCTGAACAGAAATATAAGCTCCATAAGAAGTCTCAGCATCATTTTGAAGTGAAATAACTGCTTTATCTGGATTGTCTGATGAATTAGGATCTTTATCGCCTTGACAATATTTACAAGAACCGTCACCTCCATTGTCTAAAAAAGCAATGGCGGCCTCTCTTAATTCACTTAACTCCATCAGCTTGTCCTCTACAAGTAATTGATCATTTCTATTCACCAATACTGTAAAGATATTTTTCTCTTTTATTTGAATATCTTCATCGGGTGGCTCCATGGGAGGAAGCTTTCTGTTGATACCTTGATCCGTTTCAATGGTTGTAGTCACCAAGAAAAAAATCAAAAGTAAGAAAGCAATATCCGCCATAGAACCGGCGTTTACTTCTGGTGCACTTCTTCTAGACATAATTATTTTTTAACACGTTTAAAACCTGAAACAAACATTAACACTATTGCAGCAATAGCTAATATATAAAAGGTATTTAGACCAGTGCTCACCAACTTAGAAGCTGTTCCTTCAACTACTCCTGCTTCAACTGTTACAGGAGAAGAATCCGCCAATATAAAGGAAATCAAAATAACTCCTAAAAATGCACCAATGCTAATAAATGTTCTCTTTAAATCTCCTTTCTTGGAAACTAAACCTTGAATGGTGTAAACCAAAACCAATACGATTGCGACAGCAAGTACGATAAATGCAACAGTCATGATTGGAGTAATCAAACCTCCTCCTTCTTCAGAAGAAAAAGCGATTGTTCCCCAAAAAAAGAATGATATTACACTTATAACCAGTACGGCAAGTCTTGTGAAACTTTTTAAATTCATTATAGAAAATTTAAAAATTATTTTTTGTTTTTGTAATCCACCAATATGTCTACCAAGCTGATAGAAGCATCTTCCATATCGTTAACGATAGTATCGATTTTAGCAATAATATAATTGTAGAAAATTTGTAGAATAATCGCAACAATCAAACCAAATACAGTTGTTAAAAGTGCTACTTTAATACCACCAGCTACCAACGAAGCGTCCATGTTTCCAGCTGCTTGAATTTTATCGAAAGCTTGAATCATCCCGATAACCGTACCCATGAACCCAAGCATAGGGGCTAGAGCAATGAACAAAGAAATCCAAGAAACGTTCTTTTCCAGTTGTCCCATTTGAACTCCACCATAAGCAACTACAGCTTTTTCAGCAGACTCAATACCGTGGTCAACTCTATCTAAACCTTGGTAAAAAATAGAAGCTACAGGACCAGCAGTATTTCTACATACTTCTTTGGCGGCATTTACACCTCCTGAAGCTAAAGCATCTTCAACATCTTTTACTAACTTTTTTGAATTCGTGCTTGATAAGTTTAGATAGATAATTCTTTCAATAGAAATTGCTAAACCTAAAATAAGACACAACAATACAATACCCATGAAACCAGGACCCCCTTCAATAAAACGCAATTTTAATTCTTGAGTGAAAGATCTCTCTGAACCAGATGTTTCATCTTCTGTAAGGTCAACAGTAGTAGTCTCTGAGGCAGCTACCTCTATGGCCACTTCTTCAACAGCTTGTGCTTCAGCTTGTTCAGTTTCAGCTTCCTGAGCTTGTAAGGTTCCGACAGTCATCAGACCCGTAAATGCTAAAATAGAAAATAGTCTTTTCATTGCTTTTGTTCTTAATTTTAATGTTAATTCAGGTTAAATGTAGAAAATTTAATTTAATTATAAAACTCTGCGGAGAGAAAGGGATTCGAACCCTTGATACCCTTTTGGAGTATACACACTTTCCAGGCGTGCTCCTTCGACCACTCGGACACCTCTCCATTCCGCATTGTACTTTGCCAATTTAGAGTGCCAAATAACAAAAAAAATATCACTTGAAAAAATTTAATTTGTTATTTTTAGTACATCTCTCCACGCAGTGGTGTTTCGAAAATGGTTTTGAACACTTTAGCAGAAACATTTTCTCCCAACAGATACATGAGCTTCGTAATCGCTGCCTCAGTCGTAATATCTTTTCCTGAGATTACTCCCATTTTTTTTAACATACTACTGGTTTCATACTGCCCCATTCTCACACTTCCCCCTGAACACTGAGTTACATTTATAACGTATATTCCTTTTTTTATTGCCTCTTTAACCGATTCAACAAACCATTTATCAGTAGATGCATTTCCAGCACCATAGGTCTCCAAAATCAATCCTTTTAAGTTAGGGATATTCAAAACTGCATTTAATATTGTGGAATTCAAACTAGGAAATAACTTCAGAATAAAAACATTACTGTCTAAATCTTTGTGAACTACAAATTTTCCAGCTCTTTTGGGTTGCCATAACAACTCCTTACTCACTTTTAAATGCACTCCTGATTCTGCTAATGGAGGAAAATTGGGAGAAGCAAAAGCATTAAAATGTTCTGCACTGATTTTTGTGGTACGATTGCCGCGATAAAGTTTGTATTCAAAGTATAGACACACCTCTTTGATAACTGGTTTTTGATTTTGTTTTAATGCAGCGATTTGTATGGCGGTAATGAGATTTTCTTTGGCGTCGGTTCTCAAGTCCCCAATGGGTAGTTGAGATCCTGTAAAAACTACAGGCTTTGTCAAATTTTCTAACATAAAACTCAAGGCAGAAGCACTGTAAGACATGGTGTCAGAGCCATGAAGTATAACAAATCCATCAAAATCATGATAATGTAGTTCGATTAACGCTGCCATTTTCACCCATTGATCAGGATTCATATTAGAGGAATCTATTGGGGTCTCAAAAGAAACCGTATCAATTTCACAATCCAAAAGTTTTAATTCGGGAATTCTAAGCAATAACTTTTTAAAATTGAAGGCTTTCAAAGATCCTGTATCGGAATCTTTCACCATCCCAATGGTACCACCTGTATAGATAAGTAATATTTTGGAACGGTTAGGCATGTACCAATTTCTTTTGATTAATCACAGGATTGGCATACATGGCCAAAAAACTTTCCTTTTGAAAAGTATCATTACCGTCAATTCTCATTTCTAAACGTCTTTCAAAAAGCATTTTTTCGTCTTCTGTATATTCAGATTTAAATGTATCGGTTCCTTTAAGAAGGTCGTAGGCAATATAATTGGTTGACCAAAGTTTGTACCCTTGAATTATGGCATCATCAATAACTTGAGAAATGGCTTGCAATTGTTTGTTCCCCACTTCAAACTCGTTTTCAATTGTTTTAAGCTCCTGATTCAACACGTTGCCAATATGAATGTGAATTCGCTTTTTTTGACCCATGATACCACTCATCAGGGTAATAAAATCTTCATTTTTCTCCTTTATATACAACTCATTTTTAGATTGTGCCAAAAGCTGGGGCATTTTCAGCATGTCTGTAGGGTCATATTCATAAGAAATGGAAACCGGTACCACTTTTAACTTTTGAATATAAGCTGCTGGCGACATTACTTCACCAGCCAAGGCAATCATTTTTAAAACCCCTTGTTGGGTTTGGTCATTACCGTCTTTGGTTCTTCCCTCTCTTTGAGCAATCCAAACTGAACGGTTTTCCCTCACAAGCATCTGTTGAATGTACTCTGATAATAATTTAGAACTAAGAAGTAATTCCCTTGGGGTTAAACCACGCTGCACTAAGAAGTTGCGATTGAGTTTTGAGAGTTTTAAAAGGAAATCTTTTTTAACCAAATTGTCGCCAATGGCCGAAGCAGTCATCACGAGACCATGCTCGAACAAAGCAACATTTAATAACGACGTATCTAAAATAATATCCCGATGATTAGATATAAATAAATAGGATGTGTTTTTCTCCAAATTCTCAAAACCTGAAGTTGTAAGTCCGTCTGAACTCTTCTCGATGACTTTTCGGGCAGCATGGTAAATAAAATTACACTGAAAATCCCTTATAGAATGTGTTTTCATTAACTGATTTTTCCATTCTTCTTCAGGAGTTTCAGGAAATGTAAAATGCATTAAGGCCTTCATCATAGGGTAGGAAACAATTCCCTTTAAGGTTTCGTTTACTTCGCTATCATAATAAGGTCTAATCGGATCAAATTTTGACATCTCAAAAATTTTAAGCAAACAAATGAACAAAAAAAATAGGACTTTTTATGTTATGAAATTAAATACCGAAAACAGATTTTGCGTTTTCAGTAGTTTGATGTGCCACATCTTCTATTGTCATTCCGTAAAGTTGAGCGACTTTTTCAGCCACTAATTTTAAATAACTACTTTCATTTCTTTTTCCTCGATGGGGCACAGGAGCTAAATAGGGAGCATCTGTTTCTAAAACGATATGCTCTATGGGTATTTCATTTAAAAAAGTGTCAATTTTTCCATTTTTGAAAGTTACCACACCTCCAATTCCCAACTTCATGTTGAACGAAATGGCTTTGAGTGCTTGCTCATAATTCCCAGTAAAACAATGGAAAATACCGAATAATTCTGGGCTTTTTTCAAATTCCAATACTTCGAAAATCTCATCAAAAGAATCACGGCTGTGAATCACAATGGGAAGTTGGTAGTCTTTAGCCCATTGAATTTGCTTTTTGAAGGACTCTATTTGAATAGCTAGCGTCGTTTTATCCCAATACAAATCAATGCCAATTTCACCAATGGCAACAAATCTTCTACTCTTTAACTGTTCTTCAACATGTTGCAATTCCTCAAGATAATTTTCTTTTACATAACAGGGATGCAAACCCATCATAAGATGCACTTGTTCAGGGAAATCTTTTTCGAGTTGGTACATTCCCTGAGTATGATTGGAATCAATAGCTGGAATAAAAAAACGACTCACACCTTGTTCAAGGGCACGTTTCATCATTTGACTTCGGTCCTCGTCAAACTCTTCTGCATATAAATGGGTGTGGGTATCGGTCAAAATCATAGTTGTCTTCTTTAAACACGATACAAACTTGAAGGATTGTCTCTGAATAACCAAAGTTTCTCTTACTTTTGTGAATCTTTTAAGAATATGAAACAACTACCGGAATTTTTAAAAACCAATGGATACCGTAAAATTCCATTTAAAGTATCCAAAACACAACATTTGCTCATAAAAGCTTCTATTAATGGAGTAAAAGGCAACTTTATCCTTGACACCGGTGCTTCAAACAGTTGTATTGGTTTTGAAAGTATTGATAAATTCAAAGTCGTAGCAAAGGATACCAAAACTAAAGCATCAGGTGCCGGAGCTACTGGTATGGATGCTTTGCTTGCTGAAAACAACACTTTGCTAATGAGCCGATGGAAATGTACTGATTTCACCTTAGTTATTTTTGATCTCAGTCATGTAAACATTGCCCTTCGTGAATATAAAGCCAAAACCGTTGATGGTATTATTGGAGCAGATATCCTACTCAAAGGACAAGGAATCATTGATTATTATCACCATACTTTGTATTTGAAAAAGTAATATTCATGTAGTAATTGACTTAAATGAACCGAGCTCACCACTTTTTTAACCAACATAATTATTTCAAATTTTGCTTGATAAATAGAAGTAAATTCCATCAAATCAGTCATACTAATAAAAAATACAACCCAAAATAAGTTAGATTTCAAAATCTAGTTTACTTTTGAATTAGAAAATTTTGGCATTCAATTTGAAAGACAAAAACAAAACAAATAAAAAACGAAAACAAATAAAGATGAAACGAAACTTTACTCTATTGATGCTGTTGATGGTTAGCTTTTTTGCCTCAGCACAAATCCAACCCTTTGGACATTTAACCATTTTCTCTGAAGATGGTGATCGTTTTTACCTGATTTTAAACGGTGAAAAACAAAACGACCAACCCGAAACCAACATTCGTATTGAAGAATTAGTACAACCTCATTACAATGCAAAAATCATTTTTGATGATAACACCATTCAGGAAATCTCAAAAAACTTTCTTCAAATTGCTGATGTTGATGGCATCATGATGGATGTCACTTATAAAATCAGAAAAGACAAAAAGAATCCTACCAAAGCAAAACTGAACTTTTTCTCAATGATTCCTGTGGTTCAAGGTTTTGTGGCTCCTTCTAATGTGTATGTCACCCGTTTTGGACATCCTGGCCCAAGACAAGTTGTTGTGCAACAACCTGCTATTGCGGGAGGTGGTACGGTTACTCAAACCACAACCACTACTACAACCACTGCTGGTGGAGGTATCAATGCAGGAGTGAGCGTAGGAGGTGTTGGTGTTAATGTAAGTATTAATGATGGCATGATGGGCGGAATGACCATGTCAGAAACCACAACCGTTACCACGTCTAGTGGCCATCAAACGGTTATTGTTGATCAGGGAGCACCTGTGGGTAACCCCTGTTTTTCAGGAAGAGCAATGACACAGAATAATTTCAACAGTGCTTTACAATCCATTCGCAATCAAGGCTTTGATGAAACCCGATTGAGAACTGCCCAACAGATTGCAACTTCCAATTGTTTGAACACCAATCAAATTGTTGAAATATGTAAAATCTTCGGTTTTGAAGAAACTAAATTAACTTTCGCCAAGTTTGCCTATGATTCTTGTACAGAGCCTAACAACTATTTTAAAGTGAATAATGTGTTTAGTTTTAGCTCAAGTGTTGATGAATTGAATGATTTTATCATGTCGAGATAATTTAGAAACCTTCATTTAAAATGTAAAAAAGCTGTTCGCAAGAGCAGCTTTTTTTATCGTATAAAAAAACCTCCAGCATCAGGAGGTTTTAGAATATTTTACATAAAAACAACTTAAAGTTCTAATGCTTTTATAAGATTATTGTCCATTAGGATTTCTACCGGATTTTCAAGAGCTTCTTTCACAGCTACCAAAAACCCAACAGATTCTCTACCGTCAATGATTCTGTGGTCGTATGATAAAGCCACGAACATAATGGGAGCAATCACTATCTGTCCGTTCTTAACAATTGGACGTTCCACCACATTGTGCATTCCTAAAATTCCTGATTGAGGAGGGTTGATAATCGGGGTACTCAACATACTACCAAACACCCCACCATTCGAAATGGTGAACGTACCCCCCGTCATTTCATCCACAGTAATTTGTCCGTCACGGGCACGAATTGCCAAACGTTTGATTTCGGCTTCAACACCTCTAAAAGTTAATAGTTCTGCACTTCTTACCACAGGAACCATCAATCCTTTTGGACCAGAAACAGCAACAGAGATATCACAGAAATCATACGTCACTTTTTCCTGTCCGTCAATCATAGAATTCACATCAGGATACATTTGTAGAGCTCTAACTACCGCTTTGGTAAAGAAACTCATAAAGCCTAATCCTAATCCGTGTTTGGCTTTGAAAGCTTCTTTATATTCCTCTCTCAACGCATAAATAGCAGACATGTCCACTTCATTAAACGTCGTCAACATGGCGGTTTCATTCTTTGCAGAAACCAATCGCTCAGCTACTTTTCGACGAAGCATAGAAAGTTTTTGTCTTTCTGAACCTCGGCTACCACCCGTGGGAGTTCCCATACTAGGCACAGCATTGATAGCATCTTCTTTGGTGATTCTGCCACCCTTTCCACTACCCACAATATCTGAAGGCTGTATTTCTTTTTCTGCTAATATTTTTTTGGCTGCAGGAGATGCATGACCTGTTGCTGGAGTTACTGGAGCTGGTGCAGGAGCAGCTTTTACTTCCTCTTTTTTAGGAGCTTCCGCTTTAGGTGTCTCAACCTTTGCAGGTTGTGCATCCTTAGCAGGAGCAGTGGCAGAAGTGTCGATAAGACAAACCACTTGACCCACGGCAACTGCATCACCTTCTTCGGCTTTTAAAGTAATTATCCCACTGGCCTCGGCTGGTAACTCAAGCGTAGCCTTGTCGGAATCAACTTCGGCAATAGCTTGGTCTTTTTCAACGTAATCACCGTCTTTCACCAACCAAGTGGCGATTTCTACTTCGGTAATAGACTCCCCTGGAGAGGGAACTTTCATTTCTAAAATCATTTCTTATGGAATTGAGTGTTGTTCTTTATTTAGTTCTGAATAATGTTTTGTCAAATACCATTCGCACAGCATCATGGTGTCTTCTACGGTCGCGTGTGTGACTTCCAGAGGCAGGAGCAGCATAGGCTTTTAAACTCGCTAGTCGCCATGGCACTGCATCAAAATTCATAAGCATGAAAGCATAAGCTCCCATGTTTTTAGGTTCTTCTTGTGCCCACACATAATCATCTGCATTGGGGTAGCTATCAATAAGTGCCTTAATTTGTTCTGTTGGTAAAGGAAACAACTGTTCTATCCTAACTACCGCCACATCCTCTCTTCCTAAATTTTCTCTTTCAGCAATTATACTAAAGTAAAACTTCCCGGAAGTCAAAACTAAGGTTTTAATTTTAGCTTTGTCTTTTACATTTGGGTCGTCAATGACTTCTTGGAATCTTCCATTGGCTAATTCTTCTCTACTTGAAATAACTAAAGGATGTCTTAACAAACTCTTGGGCGACATCACTACCAATGGTTTTCTGAAACTGGTTTTCATTTGTCTTCGCAACAAATGGAAAAAGTTCGCTGGGCTGGTACAATTGGCGACATACATATTATGACGGGCACACAGTTGAAGGAAACGCTCCAAACGAGCCGATGAGTGCTCTGCTCCCTGACCTTCATAGCCATGGGGTAACAACATCACGATTCCGTTTTGGTTGTTCCACTTGTCTTCACCCGAGGCAATATATTGGTCTATCATGATTTGAGCTCCATTAGAAAAATCACCAAATTGTGCCTCCCAAATCGTTAAGGTGTTGGGAGCCGCTAAAGCATACCCATAATCAAAGCCCAAAACTCCATATTCTGAAAGAAAAGAATTATAGATTTGGAATCTACCTCCCTTTATGTTTTGTAACACTAGCACTTCCTCTTCACTGTCTTCCACTTTCACAACTGCGTGACGATGAGAAAACGTTCCTCTTTCCACGTCTTGACCTGAGATTCTTACTCCAAACCCTTCTGAGAGTAAGGTTCCGTAAGCCAACGCTTCCGCTGTACCCCAATCAATAGTGTCATTGTCATATGCAGCTTTTCGGTCAGAAACGATTTTTTTAATTTTATTGATGAATTTTTTGTCTTCTGGCAAACTACTGACAACTTTAGCAATTTCGTCTAATTGTTTGCGATCAAAAGAGGTGTCAACTGGTTTCAACATCACATCATCACTCACTTGCTCAAATCCGCTCCATTCGTCTTGCATAAAAGGCGTAATGATGGTTAGTTCCTTTTTGCGAGAAGCCTCTAAGTTTTCATCAAGTGTGGATTTGTATTCCGACTCAATTCGATTTACATAGGCCTGATCAACAATGCCATCAATAATTAATTTTTCGGCATAAATATCTCTAGGATTCTTGTGCTTAGATATAATTTTATAGAGAATGGGTTGTGTAAATCGTGGTTCATCACCTTCGTTATGTCCATATTTTCTATAGCCTAATAAATCGATAAACACGTCGCTACCAAAGGTCATTCGGTAATCCAAGGCAAAAAGCATGGCATGGACAACAGCCTCAGTATCATCTGCATTGACATGTAATACAGGCGACAAGGACACTTTCGCAACATCGGTACAATACGTTGAAGAACGTGCATCTAAATAATTGGTGGTAAAACCAACTTGGTTATTGATAACCAAATGAATAGTTCCACCTGTTTTATAGCCATCTAGGTGGGCCATTTGAACAATTTCATACACAATTCCCTGTCCAGCAATGGCGGCGTCTCCATGCAAGGCAATGGGTAGTACTTTTGAGAAATCATTCGGGAAATATTTATCTTGTTTAGCTCTGGTAATTCCTTCAATAACCGCTCCTACTGTTTCAAGGTGGGAAGGGTTAGGAGCTAAATTGATGTTAATGGATTTGCCTGAGGTTGTTTTTCGATCGGCTGTTAGGCCAAGGTGGTACTTTACATCGCCATCAAAGTATTCCTTGTCATAATCTTTTCCATCAAATTCTGAGAAAATATCCTGAGTCGGTTTACCAAAAATATTGGCCAAAACATTCAAACGACCGCGATGGGCCATACCCATCACAAATTGTTCAACCCCTCTTTCGGCAGCAGCTTCAATCAAGGCATCCAAAGCTGGGATTAAACTTTCTCCTCCTTCCAACGAAAAACGCTTTTGTCCCACATATTTGGTGTGCAAGAAGTTTTCAAATGAAACCGCTTCGTTGAGTTTGTTTAAAATGTGTTTCTTTTGTTCGTTATTAAAATTAGGTAAATTTTCATTGATATTCAATCGGTTTTGAATCCACTCAATGACTTCAGGTTTACGAATATGGGTATATTCAACCCCGATGGATTGGCAATAAACATGTTGTAAATGCCTGATAATTTCCTTGAGTGTGCTAGGTGGTTTTCCAACGACACTTGCCGCATCAAAAACAGTGTCTAAATCAGACTGACTTAATCCAAAATGTTCTACAGATAAGTCTGGAGAATAGGTGCGACGGTCCCTAACTGGATTGGTTTTTGTAAACAAATGTCCTCTCACACGGTACCCTTCGATAAGTTTTAAAACATTGAATTCTTTTTGGAGCTTATCAGACACCAAACTACAATCTTCACCCGAAGCTGCCACTTGACTCATTTGAGCAATGGCCTCATCACGATTAAAAGATTCAACACCAAAATCAAATCCTTGAAAAAAAGCTCTCCAACTGGGCTCTACACTATCTGGATTTTGAGTATATTGGTCGTATAAATCGGCGAAAAACTGTGTGTGGGCTGTGTTGAGGAAAGAGTACCTGTCCATAGTTATATTAAAAACAGTAGTTAAAAAATTGTAAGGCAAAAGTACAACAAATGGCTAAATCTTTG
Organism: Flavobacterium sp.; assembly: GCA_046293575.1. Classification (GTDB taxonomy): domain Bacteria; phylum Bacteroidota; class Bacteroidia; order Flavobacteriales; family Flavobacteriaceae; genus Flavobacterium. Next base: position 19,008 of record JBKBOP010000002.1, read on the forward strand.
ATTATTTTTACACAGTTTTATGTTTTAAATTGCAAAAATGATATAGTTATGATAAAATTGAAATTCACCTTATTTTGTTGCCTATTCCTATTTGTAACTTCTATGTTTCAATTACATGCACAAGCTGGACCACCTCCAGGTGAAACTCCTCATCCCTTTTGGAGTAAGGTGCGTTATGGAGGTGGCATTGGACTCAATGTGGGAAACAATTTTACCAACATCACTTTGGCTCCCTCTGCCATCTACGAATTTAACCAATATGTTGCGATGGGAGTTGGACTTCAAGGTAGTTATGTAAGGGTTAGAAGTCTTTATGATTCCTTTATTTATGGAGGAAGTCTCATCTCTTTATTTACGCCCATTCCAGAGATTCAACTATCTGCAGAGCTGGAACAAGTGAGAGTAAATCTTGATTTCTTTGATGGTGTAAAAGATAACTTTTGGAATACTGGTTTGTTTGTAGGTGCAGGTTTCCGACAAGGAAATTTTACAGCTGGTTTGCGTTATAATGTTTTGCACAACAACAATCGTAACATCTATGCAGAGGCTTGGATGCCTTTTGTTAGAGTCTTTTTCTAAACCAAACTTTTTGCCACTCTCTTTTAAGAATCAAAAACATCACTTGCTCTGATAGCTTTACAACATCAGTACCGTCAAGTTTTTTGATTTCTGATTCTGACACATCAATTATGTACAAAAGATTGAGATAAGAGGCAAACCGCTGGCTTATCAAAACATAAATTTTCTCGTGCAAGGATTTGCATAGTTCTTCCGGACTCACTTCTAAAGATAGATCTAAAGATTCGTTAGCATAATTAAAATCTTTGTTGATTTGGAGTATCAAATCAGAATAAAAACCATCTCGATTAACTTCGGAAAACAAATGACTGGGTGTTGTAATATTTGGAAACATCAAATTTAAAAGGCAATTAGTTATTAAAATATTCACTGATATTTAGCACTTTATATCAATCTTTAAAATATTAAGCGAATTAGGGTAAACCTGCGAATTTAAGTTCAAATTTAATTAATTATCAACGAAGTTTGTCTAATTAATTATTCATTAATAACAAACACTATTGTTCATTTACACTGAATGCTTATATTTGTAAAATAAAACTCATTTCCCAATGATTCGAAAATCTGTTTTAGCTGATGTGATTGATGCTCAAAAAAAAAAAATTGAAAGTTCCTATTTAGGTCAAACTAGGAATTTGCTGTTTCATTTAAATACTAAACCTTCACAGTTTGCATTAATTATTTCGGGTATCAGAAGATGCGGTAAAAGCACGCTCCTAAATCAATATATATCCACGAACATCAAAGAGTCTTATGTGTATTTGAATTTTGATTCTGCAAAACTTTATACTTTTGATATTCATGATTTTCAACTTTTAGATGAACTACTAAATGAAACAGGCATCAAATGGTTAATTTTTGATGAAATCCAAATTATAACTGGCTGGGAGTTGTATGTAAGACAAAAATTAGATGAAGGTTTCAATATTTTATTAACAGGCTCCAATGCTTCGTTATTAAGTAGAGAGTTAGGAACTAAACTTACAGGAAGACATATTACTAAAGAGTTATTCCCTTTTTCTTTTGAAGAGTTTTGCACTTATAAAAAGTTAGACGTTGATAATAATGCATGGCAACTTTATATTGAGCTTGGTGGATTTCCGGGATTTTTAAAAGAAGAAAATACAGATATTCACACGGCACTTCTAGATGATATTATTTATAGGGATATTGCTGTAAGACACAATATTCGCGATGTAAAATCACTCAAGCAATTGTTGCTTTTTCTAGCATCCAATTGCTCAAAGCTCATTTCGGCCAACAAGTTGAAACAATATATTGATGTGAAAAGCACTGCTACCGTCATGGAATACCTTAATTATTTTGAAGAATCTTATCTAATTCAATTGGTACCAAAATTTTCGTATTCACAAAAAGTGCAGTTGGTAAATCAAAGAAAAATCTATTTTATAGACAATGGTTTGTTGAATGCCATTACCACTAGTTTCAGTAAAGACTTGGGCAGAAAACTTGAAAACGCAGTGTTTTGGGAATTAAGAAGGCAGGGTAAAAACCTATTTTACTATAATGAAAATGGAAAAGAATGTGATTTTGTAGTTTGCCAACAAGACAAAGCAGAACAAGTTATCCAAGTCTGTCAGTTTTTCAATTTTGAAAATGAACAACGCGAAATAAATGGTTTGTTAGAAGCCATGAGTTTCTTTGGTTTTGAAACAGGAACAATTATCACCTTTAATCAAGACGATGAAATAATAAACTATGGAAAAAGAATAACATTGATTCCTGCGTATAAATATTTTACAAAATCTCTAGAAAAATAAATTAAGTATTCCTCGACATCAAATAAGTTCCGAAATCTTTGAGGAGTTGTTTTTTATCTGGTTCTATATCCATCGAATCTAATAATTCAAAAGCCAAATGGGTATGGTGTTGAATTGCAAATTGGGTAGCAAGATCTGCTCCTGTTTGCACAAACAATTCCTTTACTGAATTAATTTTGTCTGTATTATCATGCGGATGAATGGAAAACATATGCAATAGTTGCCGTTGTTCCTCTGGAGTTCCCTTTTCTAAAGCCTTTAAAAAAAGATACGTTTTTTTGTTTTCAATGATATCTCCTCCCACTTGTTTTCCGAATTTTTCGGGGTCACCAAAAGCATCCAAATAATCATCTTGTAGTTGAAAAGCCAACCCCAAATGAAGTCCAAAATCATAAATTTTATCTGCATTTGAAGTAGAAGTGCCTGAAACAATAGCCCCCATCTTCATGGCTGCTCCCACCAAAACGGCGGTTTTATATTCAATCATTTTTAAATACTCTTGAATGGTAACATCTTCACGGGTTTCAAACTCCATGTCCCATTGTTGACCCTCACACACTTCCAAAGCCGTTTTACTGAATAGTTTGGCCAAGGGTTGAAACACATCTGGTTCGTAGGCTTCAAAAAACTGATAGGCCAAAATCAACATGGCATCCCCTGAAAGTATACCAGTGTTCAGATTCCATTTTTCGTGCACCGTAGCTTTTCCTCTTCTCAAAGGAGCTGCATCCATAATATCATCATGTATCAATGAAAAATTATGAAACACCTCAACTGCTGTTGCTGCTGGCAAAGCCTTTTCAATGTCTCCTTTAAAAACATCTGTAGCCATGAGGGTAAGAATGGGCCTCATTCTTTTTCCACCTAAAGAAAGTATGTACTCAATAGGTTCATAAAGTTGTTGAGGGGATTTATTCAGATTCAAAGATTTCAAATGGTTCAGAAAACGAACCTGATAGTCTAAAACGGACTGCATATAGCGGTTTTTAATTTTTTTCAAAAATAGTTTAAAATTCTAAAGAAACCGAGTCTTCATCCTTTTAGAAAATCGTATGTTAAATTATTGTGAATACTAAGGAAACTTTTTTGGTGTTAAAAGTTTCCACTCTACATTTGCACCCAAAATTAGTTGGGTTATGAAAGAGAAAATAATTAACAAAGCTGCGGATTTATTTTTAAAGCTGGGATTTAAAAGCATTACAATGGATGATATAGCTTGTGAAATGTGCATTTCAAAAAAAACCATTTACAAGTTTTTTGCAAATAAAGAAATCTTAATCAAAGAGTCTACCGAAGCGGTTCACAAGCAAGTTCATGAAACCATCGAGAAAATTGCTTCAAATGGTCATAACGCGATTGAAGAAAATTTTATGGTTAGAAAGATGTTTTGTGAAATGTTTGTCAATTTGGATACATCGCCAATCTATCAATTGAAAAAGCACTATCCCACCATTTATGAAAATGTAATGAATAAACAATTGGAAGAGTGCAACTGGTTTTTTACACAAAATATCGAAAAAGGAATCCAACAAGGATTGTATAGAAATACAATTCCCATCGAAATTTACGCTAAATTTTATTATATGTTGATTTTCAGCATCAATGAAAATACCATTTTAGAAAAAGAAACCCAACAACTTGAATTTGAAGCACTTGAATACCACACAAGAGCAATTGCAACACCAAATGGAATTCAAGAATTAGAAAATCAATTAGAAAAATTCAATCAATAATCATCATCAATCTATGAATCAAAAATTAATCCTTTTATTTATTTTGTTTTCCTGTATGGTTTTGCAAGCTCAGGAACCAAAAGACAATTATGTTTTTAGCCTCCAACAGGCTATTGAACATGGTTTAAAATATAACGTGACCGCCATCAACGCAGGTAAAGACGTGGAAGCCTCCAAAAAGAAAAAATGGGAAACCACCACCATGGGACTCCCTCAAATCAATGCAGGAATTGACTACCAAAGAAACTTTGCTATTCAACAATCTATCATCCCAGCAGAATTTTTAGGAGGCGAACCCGGCGAATTTGTAGAAGTTGCATTTGGCACTAGACATACAGCACTTGCTAGAGCAACGTTGAGTCAGTTGATTTTCGACGGTTCGTATCTTGTGGCCTTACAAGCATCAAAAACCTATTTGAATTTCTATGAAAACCTTAAAGTCAAAACAGAAAGAGATTTAAGAGAGCAAATTGTAAATGCCTACACCAGTGCTCTTTTAGTAGATGAAAGCATTTCCATTTTAGAAAAAAACAAAGCTACCCTCGATAAAAACCTTTCTGAAACAAAGGAAATCTATAAAAATGGCCTTACCGAAGAAGAAAGTGTAGAACAATTGACCATAACTTTGGCTTCGGTTGACAACTCTTTGAGAAACATGCAACGGCTGAAAACGATTAGCTACAACATGCTTAAAATTCAATTAGGACTTGAACTCGAAGACCAACTCATACTAACCGACCCATTGGATCAATTGACCCTTCAACATGTGATGCCCATGTCTTCAGAGTCTGTTTTTGATATCAATAACAATATAGATTACCAATTAGTGCTCAACAATGAGGAACAAAAAAGACTGCTGATGCTGCAAGAAAAAAGCATGGCACTTCCTTCCCTGTCAGCCAATTTAAACTTTGGGTACAATGCTTTTTCTCAGCAATTTGACTTTTTAAACCGCGATGCCCGTTGGTTAAATTTCTCAAGTTTAGGCATGAGTTTAAACATCCCTATTTTCAGTAGTTTGGGAAGAACGGCTCGCACTCAACAAGCCAAAATTGAAATGGAAAAAGCCAAATTGGAAAAAGAAGATTTTCAGAAAAAACTAAACCTTCAATTTCAACAATCATTTAGCGAATATGAATTCAGTATTGAAAATTACAACACCAATAAAAGTAATTTAAGACTAGCCGAACGCATTGAAGGAAAGCAACAAATCAAATTTAAAGAAGGACTTTCCACCAGTTTTGAATTCACAGAAGCCCAACGACAACTGTATGGTGCTCAACAAGACTATCTGCAATCCATGGTGGAAGTGATCAACAAAAAAGCAGCACTTGAAAAAATTCTAAATCAATAATCAAAAAACGAATACAAAGCAATGAGAACACTTTTATTAACCATTTTAAGTTTGATGATTTTCGCTTGTTCAGGGGAAAAATCGAATACAGAGGATATCATCAAAACCAACGACCTCGATAAAATCAAAAAACACCGCGAGGTTGTTCATGCCGACTATGAAAAGCTCATGGGCGAATTGACAAAACTAGATGCAGCCATCGGTGAACTAGACACGCTCCAAAAATTTCCTTTGGTTAAAACACTAAAATTGAAAGACACTACTTTCACGCATTACATTGAAATCAATGGAAATGTTGACACCAAAGAAAACATCATCATTACTCCCGAATATTCAGGCGTGTTGTCGCAAGTGAATGTAAAAGCCGGTCAAAAAGTAAGCAAAGGTCAAGTCTTAGCCAGAGTTGATGATGGTGGGATGTCCTCTAATTTGGCTCAAGCTGAAACCCAACTCGCTTTATTGAAAACCACTTTTGAGCGTCAAAAAAATCTTTGGGAACAAAAAATTGGTTCTGAAATTCAATACCTGCAAGCCAAAACGAGCTGGGAAAGTCAACAAAAAGTGGTTGCACAATTGAAATCACAGTTGAGCAAAACGCTTGTAATCGCACCATTCACAGGGACTATTGATGAAGTAATTACCGAAAAAGGTCAAGTTGTAAATCCACAAAGTCAGCTGTTTAGAATTGTAAGTTTAAAAGACATGTATGTGCATGCACAAGTGCCTGAAAATTATTTAGGAAAACTAAAAATTGGAGCTATTGTAGAAGTGAAAATTCCTGCTTTAGGTAAAAGCCTCAATGGTAAAGTAAGACAAATTGGTAGTTACATCAACCCCAATAACCGTTCGTTTTCTATTGAAATTGCACTTCCCAACCAAGATGAATTATTACGACCCAATCAAGTAGCTGTTTTAAAAATTGAAGACTATACCAACCTCAATGCCATATTAGTTCCAGAGTTTGTTCTAGGAGAAGCCGCCGATGCTAGTCGTTATGTCTATGTTTTAAGCCAAGTTTCGGGTTCAAAACACTTAATATCAAAACGAGTGACCGTTGAAACTGGGCCTACCTCTGAAGGCTGGGTTGAAATTAAAAGCGGCTTAGAAGCAGGACAGGAGATTGTCACCGAGGGAGCTAGAACGTTACGCGAAGGGGTGAAAGTAGAAGTGATTCAATAATCCGAAATCCAGAAAAAATGAATCAGAAACAAGATAAAAACTTTGCACTTTCTACTTGGGCTATCAACAATAAAATGACCGTTTGGGTCATCATGATCATCATTTTGGTGGGCGGTTTGATGTCTTATTACGCCATGCCAAGAGAAAGTTTTCCAGAAATTAAGGAAACAAAAATCTATGTGAGTTCCATTAATCCAGGCAATTCTGCCGAGGATGTGGAAAAACTCATTACTAAACCACTTGAAGACGAGTTCAACAACATCAGTGGCGTGACTAAAATCACTTCCAGCACGCTAGAGGATTATTCCTCAATCATGGTAGAGTTTGACGAAGATATTTCCGTGGAGGATGCAAAACAGAAAGTAAAAGACAAAGTGGATATCGTTAAATCTGATATCCAATGGCCCACTATTGATGGAGGGGGGAAAGTGGAGCCTAATGTCTTCGACCTTAACATCGCAGAAGAGTTTCCTATTTTAAATGTGAATCTTTCCGGAGACTTCACTTCAGAAAAACTCAAAGAATTTGCAGAATATTTAGAGGAACGCATCGAACGTTTACCTCAAATCAAAGAAGCAGCCATCAGAGGAGCTGAAGATCGCGAAGTCGAAATTGCGGTAGATATCTATAAAATGGCAGCGGCAAAAGTTAGTTTTGATGATGTTATCAACTCCATCAATTTTGAAAACAAAACGATTTCAGGAGGTGGAGTCGTGAATAACGGTATCAAGAAAAACATTCGAGTAGTAGGAGAGATTTCTTCGCCTTTTGAACTAGCCGATATTATTGTCAAAAAACAAGACGGAATTGTATATTTAAAAGACATTGCGGAAATTTCTTTTAAAGAAAAAGAACGCACCACTTATGCTCGTGAGTTTGGTAACAACGTGGTGATGTTGGATATCAAAAAAAGAAGTGGCAAAAACATGGTGGAAGCCAATGAAGGGGTGCGTGACATAGTCGCAAAAGCACAAGAAAACTACTTCCCGAAAGATGTAAAAATCACCTTTGCCAATGATCAATCAGAACGCACCATCGGACAAGTGGATGATTTAGTGAACAACATCATTTTTGGGGTAATTCTCGTGATTGGTGTTTTGATGTTTTTCTTAGGATTCAGAAATGCTTTGTTTGTAGGTTTTGCGATTCCTCTCTCAATGTTTATGTCCTACATGATTCTCGCCTCCTTTGGCATTACCCTCAACACCATGGTGCTTTTTGCCTTAGTCATGGGACTGGGGATGTTGGTAGATAATGGTATCGTTGTGGTTGAAAATGTGTATTCGCTTTACTATAAAGGAATGCCGCTCAAAGAAGCCGCCAAACAGGGAATTGGAGAAATTGCGTGGCCAATTATTGCCTCAACAGCTACAACCCTAGCCGCATTTTTCCCTTTGGGGTTATGGCCAGGCACGATGGGTAAATTCATGGTCTACTTTCCGATGACACTTTCTGTAGTCTTATTTTCATCATTATTTGTGGCCTTAATTATCAATGCGATGTTGACGTCTCAATTTATGAAAACCAAAGAGAATGAAATGTCTAAAAAAGGACTGATTCTCACGAGCAGTATTATAGGAGGCATTGGACTTTTATTGGTTATTATAGGTTTTGCAGGAAGTATCAATGGCTTCAAAGGTTTAGGGAACCTGATGATTTTCTTTGCCATGATGCTTTGGTTTTACAAGTATGTTTTAGTGGGAGCTCAGGAGTATTTCCAACGCATCATTTTAGTGTGGCTGGAAACCAAGTACCAAAAGTTTTTGACATTTGCTTTGAGCGGTTACAAGCCTTATGCATTTGTGGGAGGAATTTTTGGGGTATTAATTTTATCGTTTATTCTCGTAGGTATAGTAAAACCAAACGTATTGTTCTTCCCTGAAAACGAACCCAACCAAATCATGGTCTATATTGAGTTTCCGGAAGGAACCGACATTCAAAAAACGAATGTTTTCGTAAAAGAAATCGAATCTAAAGTCTATGAAGTGGCCCATCAATATGCCGATGGCGATTACAACTACATGGTAGAATCAGCGGTGGGTCAGGTGGGTGCTGGATCTGGTAACCCGATGACCGAAGGTGGAGCACAAAACGAAATGCCACACCGCGGAAAAGTCACACTGTCCATGAGAGAATTCAAATTCCGAAGAGGCAAAAGCAGTAATGACGTGATGACCGAAATTCGCGAGGCAGTCAAAGGCTATCCCGGGGTTTCAATCATTGTTGAAAAAGAGCAGAATGGTCCACCGGCAGGGTATCCCATCAATATTGAAATATCAGGTGAAGATTATAATGAGATGTTGGCGGAAGCTGAAAGAATGCGAACCTTCATCAACAATAAAAACATTCCTGGGATTGAAGAATTAAAAATCGATGTCAATAAAATTAAACCCGGTTTGACGGTCACAGTAGATCGAGTTGTGGCAGGACAGCTAGGTATTTCTACCGCTCAGGTTGGACAAACTATTAGACGTTCTATTTTTGGAGAAAAAGCTTCCACTTATAAGGAAGGAAAGGATGATTTTGAAATTAATGTGCGTTTACAAGAAGACCAACGCAATGATAAAAATGTAGTCTTTAATCAGCCCATCACTTTTAGAGATCAAGCGACAGGACGTTTAAATCAAGTGCCTATTTCTGCTTTAGTGAGTACACAAAACAATTTTTCTTTCAATACCATAAAGAGAAAAAACTTGAAAAGAGTCATCACAGTATATTCGAACGTATTGCAAGGTTACAATGGGAATAACATTGTGGAGAAAATCAAAAATGAATTGCAAGACTATAAAATTAGTGGAGAAAATCAATACAATTTTACAGGAGAACAGGAAGAACAAGCCAAAAACATGGGCTTTCTTGTGAAGGCGTTACTAATTGCTATTGGTGGGATTATCTTGATTTTAGTGGCTCAATTTAACTCCATATCCAAACCTATCATCATTATGATGGCAGTACTCTTAAGTTTTGGTGGGGTATTTTTAGGAATGGTTATTTTTAGAAATGATTTTATCATCATTATGACTATGATGGGAATTATTTCTCTGGCAGGTATTGTGGTAAACAACGCTATTGTATTGATTGACTACACCCAATTGCTCATTGACCGAAAACTTCAAGATAAAGGTCTTGATGAAGAAGGTTTATTAACGAAGAAAGAATACCGTGAAGTTATCGTTGAAGGAGGTAAATCCCGTTTGCGACCCGTTATTTTGACCGCTATTACTACTGTTTTGGGTCTAATTCCTTTAGCAGTCGGATTGAATATTGACTTCTTTAGTTTATTTATTCATTATGATCCCAAAATTTATATTGGAGGGGACAACGTCATTTTCTGGGGACCTTTAGCCAAAACCGTTATCTATGGACTTATTTTTGCAACCTTCCTTACTTTAGTCATTGTACCAACCATGTTTTATTTGTTGCACAAAGGAAAAATCAGAAGGAAAACCAATAAAAAGAAGATAAGAAATCCACTACCTTCAAACTAATTCTACAAAACCACGTTTCATTAGCGTGGTTTTTTTAACTTAC
>JBKBOP010000002.1:29262-38647 GCA_046293575.1 Flavobacterium sp.
CACACAAAATAATTATGAGAATTTCAATCATAGTCTCTATCCTTTTCTTCATCGTTTTAGGCTGTCAATCAGAAAAAAAATATGACGCCAAAACGGTGGCAGCATCAAATTTTTCAGTAGAGATTCCCGCTTTTTTAAATAAAACGAATATCCTACATGAAGAAGCCACTTTACAGTATCAAAACCTCATTCGAGAATATTACACCGTAGTTATTGAAGAACCTATTGATGAGTTTCAGGCAATTGTGGATATTGAGCCTTATTTCAATGAAAATTATACTCCTGATTTAGATGGTTATACAAAACTAATTATGGGAAATATTCTGGATAACATTGAGGTAAAAGAACAAAGCGAGATAGATACAACAGAAATAAATGGATTGCCCTGCCGAAAGTTTGAAATTTCAGGAAAAGTAGATGGCATGGATATCTATTATAATATAGCCTATTTACAAGGAAAAACTAAATTCTATCAAGTGGTCAATTGGACACTATTAGGAAATAAGAAAGACTATGCCACCAGCATGCATCAAATTATTGCTTCATTTAAAGAGAAAAATTAGTCTAATTCGGAATTGTATTTGAGAGAAAAATAAGAACGCTAAAACACCTATACTATGAAAAAAACCCTTCTTTTATTAACTTTATTTGGAATCGCTATCGTTTCAGCTCAGGAAACAGACAGTATTCGTAAATATCCAAAAGTAGATATTTACCTAGGCCTAGGAGCACAATTCAACAATGGATTTAACCTCAACTCCAATTTAAAAAACACAGGGATGCCTGTAATTCAGGAAGTGTTACCAGAATTTGCTGTAGGTTTTAACCTCTTAGGAGAAACCTATCTAGTGGATGTTGAATTGGCCACCGCATGGATGGACCGGAGAAATAATCTTGCCCGCAATCAAATGACGGAATTCACTACACGAGGCAGGGGGCATTATAATTTTGTCAATGACAAAAGATGGATACTTTCAGGAGGTCTAAATCTTGCCTTTTCAAGAAATGACTTGAATTTATCTATCCGAAATAACGAAATTGATTTAAGTGATTTGAATCCTGAAACCCAAAGCAATCATATTAGTTTACGAAATCACATGCTGTATGCAGGACCTTCCATAGGAATCCAACTCAAAAGAAAAGAAAAATTGATTGCTCGTCTCAATGTGGGCTATGAGTTTGCCTTGACCAATGGCAAATGGAAATCAGACTTTGCCACGGTTCGAAATACCGTAAAAGAACAAGGGGTCAATCGCTTTATGGTGGGTGTTACGATTTTTTAATCTGTCAATCCGTCAGACTTTGTTAAGAAATATTGAATTGGCTTGAAAATTGATTTTGGCTTTGTACCTTTAACTCTTAAAAATGAAAACAAAATGATTGGATATTATATTCTAATTGGAGTCATTGCTCTGGTGAGCTGGCTCGTGAGTTCTCGCTTGAAAAGCAAGTTTGAACACTATTCAAAAGTACAATTGAGAAACGGCATGAGTGGTGCCGAAATTGCTCAAAAAATGTTGGACGACAACGGTATTTATGACGTAAAAGTCATTTCAACACCAGGTCGTTTGACCGACCATTACAACCCTGTTGACAAAACGGTGAACTTGAGTGAAGCAGTGTATAACCAACGTAATGCTGCCGCCGCTGCGGTTGCTGCACATGAAGTGGGTCACGCCGTGCAACACGCCACCGCTTATGAATGGTTGACCATGCGTTCAAAACTTGTGCCTGTGGTTAGTGTTTCTTCTGGTATGTCGCAATGGTTGGTCATTGGTGGTTTGATTTTAGGAGCTGCCTCTGGAAACCAATGGGGTTTTTATGTTGCCGTAATTGGTTTGGTGATGATGACCTTAGCCACCGTATTTAGTTTTGTGACTCTTCCTGTTGAATATGACGCTAGTAACCGTGCCTTAGCTTGGTTAAAAAATAAAAACATGGTGAGCCAACAAGAATATGCTGGAGCTGAAGATGCCTTGAAATGGGCCGCTCGTACGTATTTGGTAGCGGCTATCGGTGCATTGGCATCACTCATCTACTGGGCTGTACAAGTATTTGCTTCAAGAGATTAAGTTTTCTTTCTATACAAAAATCATCCGCCTCATTTGGGGCGGATTTTTTTTGAACACATCCGAAATGGACATAGACATCTATTTATAACATTAACACCCGTTCACTTCCTAAAAAAAGAAATATGAGGTACCTTTAAGCCATGTTTGCTTTAGTTGATTGCAATAATTTTTATGCCTCTTGTGAGCGGGTTTTTCGGCCTGAACTCAACGGGCAGCCTGTGGTGGTGTTGTCCAACAACGACGGCTGTGTGATTGCTAGAAGCAACGAAGCCAAGTCCTTCGGCATCCCCATGGGAGCTGTAGCGTTTCAATACAGAAAACAGTTTGAAGAACACAACATTCATGTGTTTTCCTCCAACTATGCTTTGTATGGCGATATGAGTCAGCGGGTCATGAATATCCTCGGACAATTCACCCCCGAAGTAGAAGTATATAGCATAGACGAAGCCTTTCTGAAATTCAACGGATTTGAGCATTATGACCTGCAAGCCTATGGGGTAGAAATGCGAAAACGCGTTCAAAAATGGACTGGTATTCCCATCTCGGTAGGATTTGCTCCCACCAAGGCCCTCTCGAAAGTAGCCAACAAAATCGCTAAAAAATTTCCAGAAAAAACCAACGGCAGTCATGTCATCGACAGCGAAGAAAAACGCATCAAAGCCCTGAAATGGACTAAAATTGAGGATGTCTGGGGCATTGGGCACCAACATGCGAAACGCCTCAAAGCTCTAAATGTTCACACCGCCTATGATTTCACCCAACTCCCCGACGAATGGGTGCGAAAACAAATGAGCGTTGTGGGACTCCGACTCAAACACGAACTCGAAGGCAAACCGTGTTTGGACATGGAGCTCCCCCAAACGAAAAAGAATATTGCCACCACTCGCAGTTTTGAAAAAGCCCTCTATACCTTTGAAGAACTCCGTGAACGCATCACTACCTTCTCAGTGATTTGCTCTGAAAAACTTCGCAAACAGGGTTCTTGTTGCCACAGTCTGGTGGTGATGCTCAAAACCAATAAATACCGCGAAGGCGTGACACGTTACTATTACCACCGGGTGATGATGTTGCCCTATGCTTCCAACTCGGCCTTGACGCTTACAAAATTTGCCGTGCAAGGACTCCAGGAACTCTTTCAAGAAGGTTTGGAATACAAAAAAGCCGGTATTATCGTGGGCGATTTGATTCCCGAAAACCAGCGACAATTCCACCTGTTTGAAGACGAAGACCCGCGGCACCTACCCCTGATGCGAGCCATTGATGCCACTAACAAAAAATTAGGCCAAACCAAAATACGTATGGCCGGACAAGACCCCAAACGCACTTGGAAAATGCGACAAGAACACCTTTCCCCGCGATACACCACCCACCTCAACGATGTAATCACCGTATCATGCCCATAAGAATACTACAACAAACCCCTTCGCTCACTTTTTTCACACCCGACCCCGATGCTACGGAAGGATTGCCTTTTGTGGCCGGAGGTATCAAAGCTGGATTTCCCTCACCTGCCGCCGATTTTGAAGAAGACAAAATCAGTTTGGACCAAATGGTGGTCAAACACAAGGAAGCCACGTTTTATGCCCGGGTGAAGGGCAACTCCATGACCGATGCGGGCATCAACGATGGTGATGTCTTGGTCATTGACCGCAGCTTAGAACCCCACGACAACAAAGTGGCAGTATGTTATATCGACGGAGAATTCACTGTGAAACGCATCAAAAAAGACAAAGACTGCGTCTGGCTCATGCCCGAAAACTCTAGTTTTCCACCCATCAAAGTCACCGAAGAAAATGAACTAATTATTTGGGGGATGGTGACCCATGTGTTGAAGACATTATAAAAAACCCTTTAAATCTTTTATGATTCAAAGGGTTTTTCTCATCCAAATTTATTAACCATTAAACTACATCTTGATAAATTTCTTCGAAAGCAATGTTCCGTTGGTCTCCACCTGAATCCAATAGACTCCAGCGGCCCAAGTTGAAACATCTACTTTCTCTTGGTACATACCATCAAACACTTTACGACCAGAAGCATTGTGAATAATTATTTTTTGAGCCTGATCAGAGGACAACGACAACTGTAAGGTGTGTTGAACTGGGTTGGGAGCAATGGTCAAAACCAACGATGCGGCGTCAACAGTCTCTCCTCTTACTGGTTCTTCCACGGCAACTACATTTCCGTTGATTACAGCAATTGTGTAATCTTCCACTTCGCCGCTGTTAAATACTTCACAAGGTCCAGGATTAGCATTGAATTTTGCCGCAACCCTCATTCTGGTGGTTCCTGTTAATGCTCCTGCGGGAACAGTAAAACTGCCACTCACTTGCGAGGCATTGGTTTTGTTTCTGCTGTAGACCAATTCTCCGGCATCATCAAAATCCCCGTCACCGTTCCAATCAATCCATACTCTATAGGCTACTTTTCTTGGAGAACCGCTCCAACCTGGAGTAATCGTTATCGTTTGTGAACTTCCTTTGGTTACAAAGATGGTCTGTGATGTAAAATCACCATAGCCTCCATTGTTGCCAGAAGTATAACTGTACGAGCCAACTTGAATTGTATTTATAAATTCTCTGGCCGTTGAATTCCCTTGTGAATGACAATAGCTAACGGTATATTCAGGTGTTGAAGTACGTATTTCGTTGCTAAATCCTGAGAGATTACCTGCTGCATCTCTGGCCCTCACTTTAATAAAAAAGGAGGTTGAAGGATTAAGTTCGGTCAATGTAGCTGTATTGGTTGCTACTGTTGTAAACAAATTGTTATTGACAAAAACATCATAACCAGTAACTCCAATATTATCTGTTGAGGCATTCCAATTCAAAGTAACGCTATTATGTGTAAGCTGAGAGGCTGCAAGTTGCAAGGGTGTTGTGGGAGCCTGGGTATCTGGTACTGGTGCCGATACGGTTAAAGTATAATCTTCTACTTCACCGTTGTTGAATACTTCACATGGTCCGGGTATGTTATTAAACTTCATCCCTACTCTCATTCTAACTGTATTTGATGACGTCTGTGCTGGCACTTGAATAGTTCCAGTAACAGAAGATGCGTTGGTTCTAGACTGACTAAATACAAATTCTCCCGCATCCGTAAATTGACCATTCCCATTCCAGTCTATCCAAACACCATAACCTTCTGAACGTGGAGATCCATTCCATCCTGGGGTAATGGTAATACTCACTGAAGTTCCCAAGGAAACTGGAATCGTTACATTGGTAAAATCACCATAGCCGTTGTTGTTACCACTCGTATGGGTATAGTTTCCAACCTTAACACTTTGAATAAATTCCCTAGAAGTATTGTTACCTCTTGATTGACAATAGGTAATGACCGTCTCAGTGGTTGTGGCGGTGAATTGTGCACTCCATGCAGACAAATTTCCTGCAGCATCTTTAGCTCTAACTCTAAATGAATAAGAGGTTTCAGGTGTTAAGTTTGTAATATTGGCTTGCGTAGAAGTAACTCCACCCCAAAGTTGACCATTCATTTGTATATCATAACCGGTAACCCCAACATTATCTGTCGAAGCATTCCACAGCAGACGCAGACTTACATCGGTAATTTGATTTGCAGAAAGTTGCGTAGGCTGCGAAGGTGCCTGAGTATCGGCTTGACCGCCTTCTATAATCACGGTATAATCTTCCACTTCACCATGGGCAAACACTTCACACGAAGTAGGCACTCCATTGTATTTCATTGAAACTCTCATGCGGGTGGCACCATCAATTGCTCCAGCGGGTACAGAAAAGCTTCCACTGACCGGAGTTTGTGTTGTTGGCGTTCTTGAAAATACAAGTTCTCCTGGGTCATCAAAACTTCCGTTTTTATTATAATCAATCCATACAGCATATCCTTCTGGATAGACTGAACCTGTCCACACCGGAGTGATGGAGATGGTATAGTTTTGTCCTTTAGTTAATGTGGTATTAAGTTGTGTAAAATTTGAATACCCTGATCCAGAACCTGAAACATTGTCTAATGTGTTTAATTGAACTCTACCAATATATTCATCACTTACATCTTGTCCCTGAGCATTGCAATAATTGAGTCCGACTTCTGTGGTTTGGAAAGAAACAGTACTGGAATATGCAGAGGTGGTATTGTTAGCACATTTACTTCGCACCTGAGCTTCATAGCTAGTTTGAGGAGTAAGACTCTGCAAAGTTATTGATGTACCCGTCACTGATTGAAAAGTCCAAGTAGTAGTTCCCGTTATGCGGTATCTGAGATCATATTGTGCTGCGGTTACAGTATTCCATCCCAACATGGCAGTGGTTGCTTCCACACCATTCACTGTCAATCCTGAGGGCACTGTTGCTTGACAAATCACTGTTTCAGAAGTAATTCCGGTAACGACTAAGCTGTAGTGCTGACTGTTTCCAGAAAGAGAACCTTTATGAGTCACTGTAATGGTATAGGTACCTGAGGCTCCGTTGACATCAACTCTTTCAAAAGGATCTCTGTTGTTGTCCCCTTTTCCATTGGTATTGACACCTGTTAATCGCCACGGAGTGAACGTTGTACCAGCTTGAGACACACGAATATCTAAATCGTTTACTAATCTTGGTGTATTGCTGTTTAACTCCGTACTTGCCGTTCCAGCTGGGTCGGTCCAACAAATGGAAGCTAGTAAGGGTGATACCCCATCACTCTGCACCTGAATGGTATAGGTTTGTCCTGGCAGCAATGTCAGCTCATTGACTATTGAATTCACCCCATTTTGTGATATGGTTTGAGCTGCTTTTTTGGCATTCAACAAACCCCACCCGAAAATAGCATCCGGTCCTATTGCTCCTGCATCATCCGCTGTGTGAAGAGCCAATCCTTTCAAAGTGGCTGCTCTCATGAAATTTCCATTCATTTGTTGAGCGTGTTGCTGTAATAAGAGTAAGGTTCCTGAAACATTCGGGGAAGCCATAGAAGTACCTGAAATACTTGCATAGGCATTATCGGCACTTTCATAGGTAGAATACACTCCTTGCCCATTTCCAGTAATATCAGGTTTGATTCTTAAATCATCGGTAGGTCCTTGGCTGCTAAAAGAACTGATGTTTACAGAAATCAAATTCCCCTGACTGTCCACATTGGCATCCTGACAACTTGCCACCACCATATTGTTTTTGGAAGTAGCATGACCTGTCAGTTTATCATATTGCGGTAAAGAGGGATTTAAAGGGGAAGAATTATAATTATTTGTACCGTCATTTCCAGCGGCAACTACCATAAGATAGTAAGGTGCATTGTACATCACATTATCCCAATTTCTTGAAGTGGTTATATACCCTCCAAAATAATAGGCTGGTAGTCCATTGGGATTAAAACCATAAGAGTGATTTGAAAGTAACATTCCCTGCGAAGCCGCTTGGGTCGCTTCAGACAGGTCGCTATTCCAGTCGTATCCAATAGCTCTGGCTTGAGGAGCCATTCCTTTGGCATTGGCTACTAATCCTGATGCGATAATGGTGCCCGTCACATGAGCTGCGTGAAAATGAAGTTGAGTGGTATTATCCCCCACAGAAAAACGGTCATTTCCTCCAGGTCCATCATATTCTTGGTGGGTAATTCTTGCGATACCAGCATCCCACACCCGAGCAATCATGTTTTGTCCATTAAGATTAAGTCCTAAAGTTCCTCCGCTATTGAGATGGTTAGCACGCGAAGATCGTGCGGCAGCCACATTAAAAGTTCGAAAATAAATAGGGGTGCCATCTGTTTCAAAATATTGTAATTCAGCCAAACCACCATCGTCTAAAGTTATGGTTTTCGATAAACCCCTAGAAGCAATTCCAGCTAAGGTTTTTTGTTTTTGGTCTTCAAAATGTTGCTGAAAATCTGTTTGTAATTGTTGCAATGCAGGTTGGTTGTATCTACTCAGAAGCTTTTGAGTTTGCTCTGGGGTCTGTGCATAAGCCAACGTAAAACAAAATAATGTCAACAAACTCAAAATTTGGGAAGAGTAATTCGTTTTCATAGTATAGTATTTATTATTAAGACATTATAATGTCTAAAATTTTGTAAAGAAGTAATAGGAGACGTCAAACGTGATAAAAAATATCGATATAATACTAATTTTTTCGACCAAATGCTTGAAAAATAAGTTTTTTTAGTGTATTTCTTATTTAAAAAATGGGGATTACCGAAAAGTCAGATAAATACGCAAATAAAGAAGGAGCGTAATTTTAAGAATAGTTGATGAGAATCAAATGTTTAAAGAAGTGAATGATTCACGAAAAAGCACAAAAAATCCTCTGCAAATAAAATGGGGATTTACAGAGGACAAAACTAAGCTTACCAGGCTTTTATTTATGATTTTCTAATGCTTCTAATCTTTGAATGAATTGTTGTTGCATGGTTAATAATTCAACTTTTAAAGTGTTGATTTCTTCTTGCTGATTTGCAATAATTATCTGCTGTTCTTGTATGGCTTTCACTATAGGTGCAAATAAATCATTGTATCGAACCCCATACATGCCTTTGTCATCTTTACTAATAATTCCATTATTTGAAGCACCAAATTGGTTTAACATCTCTTCTAACTCTTGTGCAATAAAACCATATTCTGTTCTTTGTTTTTCATCATTGTTTCTGGTGTAATAAACAGGTTTTAATGCATTAATAAAATCAAGTCCTAAATTAGAAGGTAAAATATTGTCTTTCCAGCGGCGGTCAGAAGGATTCGTCCAAGCAACTTGTGTGGTAGCCAAGGTTATAGCAGTATTCCCAATTCTTATTTGATTACTATCGGCTGCAACGGCCACTTGAGCATTGTTTCCAATGGCGATGTTATTACTACCTGTAGTTATTGCATTCCCTGCATTTATTCCTAATGCAGTATTGTTATCGCCTTCTGTATTAAGCAACGATCGCCATCCGATACCCGTATTACCATTTCCTATAGAATTAAACAATGCTTGTCTTCCTACAGCTGTATTATTGTTCCCACTCACTGAATTTCGTAAACTTTGATAACCAAAAGCGGTGTTTTGATTTCCATCTTCATTCGCTTGAAGACTAGCTCTACCAGCGGCTGTATTCCATTCACCAGTCGTATTGACCATTAAGGCACCGTATCCAAGAGCGGTATTGTCAACACCACTTTCATTATTCATTAAAGCTTGAACACCAATTGCGGTATTAAACCCCCCTGTCACAGCTGGATTTAAGGCATTTACTCCAAAAGACGTATTACTAACTCCCAACCGCCCTGCACGAACATTACTTCTCCTAAAAATTACATCTACTGCATTGGTGGTTCCTATAAAATTGGTGGCAGCACTCAAACCGGTATTTCCGATAGTGGACCA
>JBKBOP010000002.1:38746-43994 GCA_046293575.1 Flavobacterium sp.
GCCAGTTACATTTAAATTTTGCCAAGAAGCAGTACCATTGGCATTGCTTACCATAATTCTTCCGGCGGCTTGATTGCCATCAACCATTCTAATATTTCCAACCACATGCAAACGATCTTGGGGGGTTGAACTTCCGATTCCCGTATTGCCATTTTTTAAAACTACCATGGCGTCACTGCGTTCTGAATCGTCTACCGTATTATTATTGTTAGCATCAATTGCATTACCAATCACAAACAGACGATCTGTAGCATTGGCTGCACGGAATTGAGTTGCACCATTTGCTGAAGGAGTGTAGATTGTGGCACCTATCCCAATAACCGTTTCTCCATTACTTGGTGCTGTATTATTCCTTCCAAAAGCGGTTGACATATTACCTGAAGCAGATGTGACAAAACCAAATGAAGTTGAATAAAATCCAGAGGCAACTGTACTTAAACCAAAAGCTGTTGACATAATACCAGATGCAGTTGTTGATGTTCCAAAAGCTGTTGAGCCAGCTTCTGAAGCAACCGTAAGAATACCAAATGCGGTTGACCTTGTGCCTGAGGCTGTTGTATTTTGACCAAATGCAGCCGAACCAAGTCCAATATTAATATCATTCCATTGATCCCCATCTACACTACCAGCCCTAAATGCTAATTTCCTGGGATTCCACACCATTCTAACACCAGCACCAGATGGAGCAAGAGCTCCTGAATTTAAAGTCCCCGTACTCACCAACCCATCTGTCCCGGCAATGGTAACAGCACCTGCATCTGCAATGATTGTGTTTCCAGCACCGGGACCACCAAAATCATAGGCTTGGTCAAGCGTTCCGTTTGTGGTTCCAATAGGGTTCGTCCAAGAGGCTGTACCGTTGGCGTTACTTATCAAAACTCGTCCTGCTGCTTGGTTACCATCCACCATTCTTATGTTACCCACCACATGTAATCGTTCTTGAGGTTCCACAGTTCCAATACCCACATTTACTGAGGTTAATGCTCCATTGATTCCAGCAATACTTCCCAAAACCATTGAATTTTGACTTTGAACATAGCTATTGGCACCAATGGCAGTTGAATTAAACAATGAATTTACATTAGCATTAAAGCCAAGAGCAGTGCTTTCAATATTTCCAGCAGATGCTAATGTATTTGCTCCAATAGCAGTATTCCTATCACCTGAAAAATGTCCTTGCATTGCTCCATAACCAATAGCTGTATTTTGATTTGAGTTGGCATTGATGCTCAATGAAGATGCACCAAAAATTGTATTAAATTGACCTAAAGGTGAAACTGAAAAATCATTACTTCCAAAGAGTGTATTATTTAATCCAATTAATCCAGAAAATGCAAAATTTCTTTTAAATACAACATCCGTATTATCATTGGTTCCAAGATAATCCGTAAAAGGGTTTGTTCCAGAATTACCTGTAATATTCCATGAGTTATTATCTTGCCAACTTAAGGTTCCATTGGCATCGCCCACTAATACTTTGCCATCACCCTGAAATCCATCATTCATTCTAATTTTTCCTGAAACATGTAAGGTCTCCTCGGGAAATGACTCTCCAATTCCTGTATTTCCGTTTTTTAGAATTACTAGAGCGTCTCTTCTTTCATTGTTATCTACAATATTATTAAAATTTAAATCCACTGCATTTCCAACTACTAACAAACGGTCAGTACCATAAGCACTCGTAAAACCCGACAAAAAAGGTCCACTTACTGGCGAATAATCAGTAGCTCCTATTCCCAACACCGTTTCTCCAATACTTCGTGCAAAATTTGAGATTCCAAAAACAGTTGAAGCTGTCGATTGAGCAAAATTTCCAGAGCCCCAAGCTGTAGAGTAGTTTCCCTCTTGAACAGTATTTTGTCTACCAAATACAGTATTATCCTCAAGATTTATAGGTGAAAAAATATTTACATTATTTGAACTACCCCAAACAGTACATCCTATACAATTTGAATTATTGTTTCTCCCCCAAATAGTAGATAAAAGTGATTGAGATCGATTATCTCTCCCCCACAATGTGGATTCATTTGCATCTGATATATTATTCCTTCCCCACATGGTGGATTCACTTGCATTGGATTGATTGGATTCACCCCATACTGTATTTTTATCTCCTATTATATTGTGCTGTAAACCCCAAGCCACATTGTCATTACCTCCTACTGCATTTGTCCTTCCAAAAACAGTTGATTGATTTGCCGTAACTGTATTAGATTGTCCCCAAACAACACTATTAGTTCCAGAATGAGAATTGAATCTCCCGAAAACAGTTCCAAATAAACCGTTTGAAGCATTTTCCTCTCCCCATACTGTAGCGTGTTCTTGATTTGCTTGATTGTTATCACCCCAGACCGCAGAAAAAGATCCATTTGCTAAATTATTTCTTCCAAAGGCGTAGGAATATAAACCCAAATTAAATTGTTCCCATTGATTGGCATTTATAGAACCCGCTCTAAAAGCGGCATTCGTGGGCGACCAAATTAATTTTTCTCCTGAACCAATTATTCCGGGAGAACCCGAAAATAGAGTCCCAGAAGATACAATACCATCAGTTCCCAAAACGGTTAACGGTCCGGTATTAGCAAAAACTTCTCTTCCTTGACCAGCACCTCCAAAATTATAGGCATCGTCTAAGGTGCCTCCGCCCGGTCCAGTTGATAACTTTATCCAAGCATTCGTAGCCGCCTCCCAATAATAAAACCCCGGTGTATTACTCCCCACAGCAGTGGTTAAAAACACCATCATACCATTTTGATCAAACGTTGGACTAGAGAGTGGAAAGGTGTCAATTTTTGGAATTAAAATGCCATCCGTATTATCAGGATTTGCCTGATTACTAGAACGAATATCTAATTGTGCATTGGGGGTGGTGGTATTGATACCTACTTGGGAATATCCAATGAGGTTAATAATCAAAAAAAATAGTGTGAGGTAGTTTGTTTTCATAATGCCTTTATTTTTGAAACCGACTTTACATGATTATTAATTTTTAAGTCCTTAATCAATACACATAGAGAAGCGATGAAGTGATTCTATAAATCTATATTTCTTTTATTTTTTACTTTTCGAGTTTTTCGAGGCGTTGGAGTACCTGTTCAAGTGTGCTTTTTAGAGCTTCATTTTCGAGTTGTATTTTATCAATAATTATCTGCTGTTCTTGCATCGCCTTCACCAATGGCACTACAAAACTTGCATATCGCAGCCCGTAATAATCCCCACTACCTTGTGGAACATCCACACCGCTGAAAACAAACCCAGCTTCTCGAGCTGCCTGCTCCACTTCCTGAGCGATGAAGCCGGTCTCCAATGTGTTCTCTCTTATTCTCTCCGCATTCCTGTCTCTTGACGCTTCGGGCGTATTTAAAAATCTAGCCATACTTTCCATATCTAATTGGTAGGTCACAGGCTTTAATTTGTTTATAAATGCCAACCCCGGCACATCAGATTGTATATTTTTTTTAAATCTACTGTCTGATAAATTAGTAAAAGGTGCAAATCCGCCTATGCTGGTAACAGTATTATTACCCAATCTAATTTGATTGCTTGCAGTTATTACTGTATTGGCACCAAGAGCGGTAGAGTTGGTAAAATTTCCTGTTGAATAGGCAAAGTAACCGATAGCCGTGTTATTTGATCCTGTGGTAGAGGCACCAATCGCTCCCATTGCACGCCTTCCTACTACTGTATTATTATTGCCCGTCTCATTAAAACTTAAGGCATCTACACCCACAGCCGTATTTTCATTACCTGAAGTATTTGCATTTAAGGAAACAGAACCAACGGCCACATTACGGGCACCGTTAGTAATGTCTTGTAAAGCAGCTGAACCTATAGCAGTGTTAAAGGTACCGGTTACATCTTGGCTTAAGGCATTTACTCCAAAAGAAGTATTATTTACTCCCAACCGCCCTGCACGAATGTTATTTCTCCTAAAAATCACATCCACAGCATTGGTAGTTCCTATAAAATTGGTGGCAGCATTTAACCCGGTATTGCCTAATGTTGACCAACCATTAAGTGCGGGCACATTAACTGTTTGCCATGAGGCAGTGCCATTGGCATTGCTAACCATAATGCTTCCGGCGGCTTGATTACCATCTACCATTCTAATATTTCCAACCACATGCAAACGATCTTGGGGTGTTGAACTTCCGATACCCGTATTACCATTTTTTAGCACCACCATCGCATCGCTGCGTTCTGCAGCATCAACTGTACCATTGTTATTAGCATCTATGGCATTTCCTATCACAAATAAACGATCTGTTGCATTAGCTGTTCTAAACTGAGTAGCTCCATTGGTTGAAGGAATGTAAGTGGTAGCACCTATACCAATGACGGTTTCGGAATAACTACTGGCGGTATTCTGTCTTCCGAAAGCGGTTGAAACATTACCTGAAGCAGTAGATATATCACCAAATGCAGTTGAAGCAAAACCAGAGGCATTTGTTTGTTGACCAAAAGCGGTGGAATTTGAACCTGAGGTGGTTGTACTACTACCAAAAGCAGTTGAAGTATTTCCTGAAGCAGTTGTAGAAAAACCGAAGGCAGTTGACTGAGTACCTGAAGCAATTGTGCTATTACCAAAAGCAAATGAAGCTACTCCTGAAGCTGTAGCAGCACCAAAAGCTGTAGAATAAGTTCCTATATTATCATCTACCCCAACAGCAGCCCCAACCCTAAAAGCCGCTTTTCTTGGGTTCCAAACCAATCGAACGCTGCTGCCATCACCATCTGGATAAACAACACCTGAGCCTAATGTTCCCGTACTCACCAACCCATCAGTTCCAGCAATAGTAACCGCACCGGCATCGGCGATAATAGTGTTTCCAACCCCAGGGCCACCAAAGTCATAGGCTTGGTCTAAAGTACCTGAACTTCTCTCTTCTAAGTATTCTTTTATGACCACCGTTTTGCCATCAGCAACATCAATCATCGCATTATCCATTGAAGGCAAACGAGTTAAGCCATTTTTTAAAACAATCATGGCGTCGCTGCGTTCGGAATTGTCAATAAAAGTATTATTATTTGTATCAATGGCATTACCTATCACAAACAAACGGTCTGTGGCATTTGCTGTTCTAAATTGTGTGGCTCCATTTGCTGAAGACGTATAGGTAGTTGCACCGATACCAATAACCGTTTCACCATAACTAATAGCGGTGTTTCCAATACCAAAAGCGTTTGAGCTTGTACCATTTGCTATGTTATTTCTACCAAAAACTGTTGATTGACTTCCATTTGCGGA
>JBKBOP010000002.1:44092-54035 GCA_046293575.1 Flavobacterium sp.
AAGAACTTACTCCAAACGCACTCGAGCTATGTCCTGTAGCTTGAACATTATTTCCAATTGCTACAGATCCGAAATTTGATGCCATTGGGTTATGTCCAATTGCAACTGAGGATCTTCCTATATTAACATCATCCCACTCATTTGTAAAAGCTAAGCCCGCCCTAAAAGCCGCTTTTCTGGGATTCCACACCATTCTAACACCAACACCAGATGGAGCGATGGCTCCTACATTAATATTACCTGTACTCACCAAACCATCCGTCCCAGCAATTGTAACCGCACCTGCATCAGCGATGATGGTATTTCCTGCACCTGGACCTCCAAAATCATAAGCCTCATCTAAAGTGCCACCTTCTTTACCTTTTAGGGGAATCCAGGTAGTGCTGGCCGCCTCCCAATAATAAAATCCGGGAATATTGCTACCTACTGTGGTGGTTAAAAACACCATCATACCATTTTGGTCAGCTCCCGGGTTTGAGGCCGGAAAGGTGTCTATTTTTGGGATAAGAATACCATCAGTATTATCAGGTGCTGCCTGACTACTCGAACGAATATCTAATTGTGCATTGGGATTGGTGGTATTGATACCTACTTGGGAATATCCACAGAGGGTAACAATCAAAAAAAATAATGTGAGGTAGTTTGTTTTCATAATGCCCTTGTTTTTGAAACCAACTTAACATGATTATTAATTTTTAAGTCCTTAATCAATACACATAGAAAAGCGATGAAGTGATACTGTAAATATATAATTCACTATATATGAATACAATACCTGAATTTTTGTATTTTTTACCTCAAAAAAATACCTGAATTCAGGTATTTAAAAACCATAATAAATTTTTAACTTTCAAAAACGTAAAGTGAATAGATACATCACTCCCTTCTAAGACCCATTTTCATGAATTGTAAGACTACTCTATTTTCAATTTTCACTGCATTTTTTTGGTGCTTGGTAGTTGTAATTCCTACCACTTTGAAGGCACAAGAAAAGGATAAAAAAGACCTTCAAATGATGGTTGATTCTGTTTCGGTTGTATTAGAGAATAGAACTCAGGATGCAAAAGTGTTACCCATGATAACAAGGCTCAAAAACAAAGCGGTCCAACTAAAGATGCCTTATGAACATGCCAATGCTTTTCTATTAGAGTCTAATTACTACTTTCTAAATAGCCAATGGCACCCTGCCATTAGAGCAGCAGAAAAAGCGTTAGAGGTATCTAAAAAAATTGTTGACCCACAACAAAAAACAGAAATAGAAGTTAAAGCCTATAATAGTAAGGGATATGTCTACAGTTACCAAGGTGATTTTGCAGAGGCCCTTTCTGTGCGATTAAAAGCTTTAAAAATAGCAGATGATGGCGAAATCTCTCCTGAAACCATGGGAGATTTATTATCCTGGATTGCAGATGACTACAGGCATTTATATCAATACGAAAAGGCCATTCAATATCTTGAAAGGAGTCGTAAATACCTGCCCTCTATGGATATCGAAGCTAATGTAGATTTTTATTATACGTATTGCCAATCATTAGCTGGGCTAAATCGACTGGAGGATGCCAAAAAAATGCTCAAGGAACTTGATGAGTATATTAAAAGTTTAACAAATGCATCTAAATATGATACCAACACGGCCAATCTTCAAGCAACTAAGTTGCATGGCGAATATGCATTTGCTGACAAAGATTATGATACAGCCATTGACTATTACCACAAATACTTATTTTATTCAAATGAGTTAAAAAATGAGGTTCACATCGCCATCGCTTATAACAAGATTGCACGAGTTTATGAGAAAAAAGGAAATAAAACTAGTGCTCTGGAGTATTTTAAATTATCGTTTGAACAGTGTATGAATGATGGTTCCATTGATTATGCTTTTAAGAATGCAAATGCCATTGCGGCTATTTATGCCGAAAATAATGACTATTTTAATGCCTACCAATATAGCCAAAGTGCTTATCAATTGAAAGACAGTCTTAATGCATCCGAAAGAGTAAAAGAATTAAATTTTTTAGAGGCTAAATACCAAGCTGGTCAAAAAGAAAAAGAAATTACAGAGCTACAATTGAAAAACACACAACACGAATTAAACGCCATCAAAACAAATAGATGGATGAGTATAATTGGAATCTTTTTCATCGCAACGATAGTCATATTAAGTTTGTCTTATATAAATAGTCGGCAAAAAAGAGTAATAGCAGAAAAAGATAAGCAAAACACAGAAAAACAACAACAGGTGCTTTCGCTACAAGCCATGATCAATGGTCAAGAAAAAGAACGATCTAGAATTGCCAAAGACCTTCATGATAGTATGGGTGGGACTTTCTCAACGCTTAAAATGTATTTAAGTTCGTTGGAGCATAGTTCTGAAAATGAAGAACAGCGTAATCTTATTGGAAAATGTATCCAAACAGTAGGTACTGCTGCCTCAGAAATGAGAGGGATTGCTCATAACATGATGCCTGAAGTGCTCATAAAATTTGGCTTCATTAAGGCTATTGATGAACTTGCAAACAACATAAACCTCTCAAAACAACTCATCATTACTTTCCAACATTTTGGCATTGAAAAATCAGAAAGATTTGAGAAATCATTTGAATATATGATTTATAGAATTTTACAAGAACTATTAAACAACATCATCAAACATTCCGATGCGACTGAAGCCATCATTCAAGTTATAAGAGAGGAACAGGTTTTGCATATTACGGTAGAAGACAATGGAAAAGGCTTTAAAGTGATAAAAGATTCCATCGGAGTCGGACTAACCTCTGTAAAGGAAAGGGTTGAATATCTAAAAGGCACACTTTCCATAGATTCTAAAACCATGGAAGGCACCTCAATAATGATGGAGTTTATGCTTAAATCCATTTAAAATTTAATATTTTTACACTGACAATCATTTTCTTATGACAACAGTGTTCATTATTGATGATCACCCTTTAGTTGCCGACGGTGTTGCCACCATGCTCAATAAAGCGGATGGTATCTCAATTATCGGTGCGGTAAAAACAGGAAAAGAAGCATTAGAATTTATAGACAATCAACAACCCAATATAATATTGTTGGATATAAACTTACCCGATTGTGATGGTGTTAATTTGTGTGAAAACATAAAATCCATGAATGAAAGCATTAAAATTATAATGCTCACGTCTATCAACGATGCTACATTTGTCACTCAATCTCTCAGTAAAGGTGCAAATGGTTACTTGCTTAAAGACATGGAAAGGAATGAATTGTTGATTGCAATTCACTCTGTTATGAATGGAAAAACATATGTAAGTGCCTCTGCAAATGAAAAACTACTAGCCTCTTATAAAAGCTTTGGAAAAAATGAGGCGTCAAACAAAATTGTACTTACCAGAAGAGAAAAAGAAATACTACATTTATTAGAAAAAGGCATGAATGGCCCTCAAATTGCTGACGTGCTTGTTATCAGTACCTACACCGTTGAAACCCATCGAAAGAACTTAATGCACAAGCTAGAAACTTCCACTACCCAAATGTTGCTTAAAAAAGCAAGAGAAATGAATTTCATACCAAACTAAAAAAATCAAGTAAGAGATCTAACTCTATCAGTAATGAATTAGAACAGGTGGAAAGTATCAGAATGGCAAATTATTGATAAAATTGGTAACAGATATGAGCTAGAACACTAATTGTTCTTGTCAAATTTTTATCCTGCAACAATGATTAGTAAATCGTAAGTACAATAAAAATAGAGTGCAATCATCAATTTTTAAATTGTATTTCTTCAATTTGATTAAAGTCAGTTCCACGAATTAATTCAAAACTCTTTTTCATATCCTCCAGTATTTGTGGATTTGATTTTGCTAAATTATTTTTCTGGTGAATATCATCTACAAGATTATATAACTGGTATTCATTTAAAGAACCTGTTTCTATCCCTTTGGTTGGCAAATATTCAGGACCGTCATAGGGTGGAATCATTACCCAA
Source organism: Flavobacterium sp. (assembly GCA_046293575.1). Classification (GTDB taxonomy): domain Bacteria; phylum Bacteroidota; class Bacteroidia; order Flavobacteriales; family Flavobacteriaceae; genus Flavobacterium. Next base: position 48,057 of record JBKBOP010000002.1, read on the forward strand.
TCACCTTTGATATAGGCAGTTCTTGAAGTGGCTTCAATAATTAAGTCCTCTCTACCTTGGTTGCTTTTCCCTAAAAAAACATCTATTAAGTTTTGGCTATCTGGAGCTTTCACTTCATTTCCGGCTAATGCAGTTAATGAAGACAAAAAGTCAAGCTGTGAAACCAAAGCATTGGAAACTCCGGGTTGGATTTTCCCTTTCCAATAGGTAATAAAAGGCACTCTTGTTCCAGCATCAAATAAACTATACTTTCCTCCTCTTAAGCCACCAAACGGATTATGGTCACCTAATTTTTCTATGGCTTGGTCTTCATATCCATCGTTTAAAACAGGACCATTATCACTCGAAAAAATTACTAACGTGTTTTCTAAAATTCCTTCTTCCTCTAAAGTTCTGATTAATTCTCCTATCATCCAGTCTGCTTCTAAAATCACATCACCACGTGGACCCATTCCTGATAGTCCTTGAAACCTAGGATGCGGTGTTCTTGGCACATGAGGCTGTAACATGGCATAATACATTAAAAAAGGTTTTTGTTTGTCTCTTTCTTTGGTAATGTAATCTTTAGCTTTTTGCAAAAAATTATCTGACATTTCTTCATCATTCCAACGAGCTTTTTCACCGCCTTTCATAAATCCAATTCTAGGCACCCCATTTATCAAAGCATTATTATGTTGGTCATCTGCTTTCATTTTTACCAATTCCGGATGTGTTCTCCCGGTAGGCTCACCTTCATAATTTTCATCATAATTTACCTGAATTGGATCATTAGGATTTAAATTTTCAACCAATCCATTTTTTAAATATACTGTAGGAACCCTGTCTTGCGTTGCTGCAATCACATAACTATGATCAAACCCAACCTCATTAGGGCCTGGTTTTACTGGTTGGTTCCAATCTACTTCACCTATACCCAATCCTAAGTGCCATTTTCCGATAATTGCAGTTTCATATCCATTTGATTTTAATGCCTTTGGCAGAGTATTCATGGTTGTATCAATAATTAATGGAGCTGTACCAGGGAGGATTTTTGCTTCTTTATTTTTCCATGGATAATTCCCCGTCAACATGGCAAACCTGCTTGGTGTACAAGTTGCAGATGAGGCATATCCTCGTGTAAATTTAATGCCTTCGTTGGCTAATTTATCAATGTTTGTAGTTTTGATGTTTGCACCATAAGCACCAATATCACCATAGCCTAAATCATCTAAATAAATGATTAAAATATTTGGCTTTACCGCGAGACTATCGCCAGAATCACTTTTCTTGTTTGAATTGCAAGACACAAACACGATTAAAAACAACAGATGGAATAATTTGAACATCTTTCTCATGACACAATTTTTATGGAGTTTACTTTTTAGTTTAATTAGTTTAATGGAATCTTCTTGATTTGTTCAATGTATTTGCTCGGATTCATGCCTTTTTCGTTTTTAAAAAGCAGTACAAAATGGGCACTACTTGAAATGCCTACTGCATCCATAGCTTCTTGCACCCTATCACAGCCATTGTCAAACATTTGAACAGCGATTTGAATTCTAATTTTATTGATAAATGCAGTAGTACTCAGCCCGATTAATGTGTTAAGTTTTCTGTGTAATTGCATTCTGCTCAATCCGAGTTCTTTAGCTAGAAATTCTGCAGAAAATTCTTGTTCAGAAATCTTACTTAAAATGATTTTTTTGGTGTTTTGCACCAACTTTTGGTCATAGGAAACAAAATGATTTTCAGTTTTTTCTACAGAACCATTTACGATAAGCTGTCTGAAATTATTACGGGTATCTGCAATATTTTTTAATTTCAACAATAGCTGAGAGCTGTTAAAGGGTTTGGAAATGTAGTCCCATGCTCCTGCCTCTAAACCAATTTTACTAAATTCATCTCCTGTTTTTGCGGTAAGCATTAAAACCGGAATATGAGAAATTAAAATATTCTTTTTAATCATTTTACACATTTCAACCCCATCCAACTCAGGCATCATGACATCAGTAATTATAATATCCGGAATTTCTTTTAAACAAAGCTCAAATCCTTCTTTACCGTTGGAAGCTTCTATTACCTGGTAATCGTAGAGAAGAATGTTTTTGAGATATTTCCGTAAATCATAGTCATCTTCTACAATCAAAATCTTCTCCTTGGTCTCTTTTTTTAATTCATCCAGGTCTTCTGGAATATCACCCGGTATATAATTGGTTTCAATAACCGGATGCATGTCTTCTTCAAACAAGTACTCTTCAGGAGTAAATGCCTTTGAAGAAACTGGAAGGGTTATCATAAATTCTGTTCCTCCATAAGAGCTATTGGTAACTGTAATTTCACCTTTGTGGGCATTTACCAAAGTAGCAGATAAATGTAAGCCTATACCAGAAGAAGACCTTTCCTTTCCATGAAAGTGACGATCAAATATTTTTCTTCTATCTTCTTGCTTGATTCCTTTTCCACTATCCTTGATTTGCACAATGACATATTCTAAATCATTTTTCCATGTGGGTTTTACCTCAACTTCAATAATTCCTCCAAATGGGGTATATTTAAATGCATTGGACAAAATATTAAACACTACTTTTTCCAGAATATCTCTGTCGAAATGACAATAGTAACAATCAGGTGTAATAATTCGTAAATCAATGTTTGAATTTTTTTGTTCCCATGCAAAATATTCAACAATATGTTTGATTTCAGTCGAAATATCATTTCGAGACACTTTTAAAATATTTACTCCAGAATTAATTTTTCTAAAGTCTAATAATTGCTTTATTAGATTTAACATTCTGTGAGCATTTCTGGATAAAATATGATAGCAAAATTCCCTATGTTGTGATGAAATATTGCCTCTCATCAAATCCTCTATTGGCCCAATAATTAACGACAAAGGGGTTTTGAATTCGTGAGCGATATCGGTAAAGAACACTAATTTTAATTCGTTGATTTCTTTTTCCTGATCATTTTTAAGTTTAGAAAGTTCCATTTGAGTTCTTAACTTTTCTTTGTTGGTCCAGAAATAAAAGATAGTGAAGATGATGAGGGAAAAAAGAACTAAATACAAGGTAATTGCCCACCAAGTGTTCCAGGGAGCCGGATGCACTCTAAATAATATTGATCTTTGAAGTCCGGACCATTGACCATCTGAATTTGTTGCTTCCACTACAAACTCGTAGTTGCCACTCGGGAGATTGGAATAATTTGCAAATCGACTATTGTTGTTTACTTCAACCCAATTATCATCATAATTCTTTAATTGGTATCGGTATTTGTTTACTTTGTGGTTGGCATAATTGGTGCTTGAAAATTGGATAGTAAAGTCATTTTGTTGGTGATGAATGTCAATTTCATCGGTATTATTTAATGTTTTGGCAATCAAAACAGAGCCAAATAATTCCTGATTTACTTGCACCATTTGGTTGTTGACAATTAGCCTGGTAAATGAAACTTTAGATGGAAATTTATTATCAAATAACTCATCATACTTAAAGTAATTAACTCCTAAGATACTTCCAAAAAACAACTCTCCATTGCTGTTTTTTGAAATTGCTTCGGTAAATGTATTGGTTAACAAACCATCGTTACTATTAAACTTTTTGGTTTGTCCGTCTTTAGGATTGTATTTAATAATTCCTCTAGAGTTATTTAACCATAAATTGCCAAAATCGTCACTAATAACTCCAGGAATCTTTTGGTTTTGAATATTATCCACCAAAACAGATTGTATCTTTTCTTTGTGTTTCTCTTTAACTAATAAACCGGTATCCGTTCCGATATACATTGAACCATCTGCCTTTTGATGAAAACACCAAATAGAGTTGTTAGGAATATTATAAGAACCTATCATTTGTTCATTATATCTTTCTATAGATTGTACGGTTCCGTTTTTGGAAATATTAATTTTAAATAGGCCATCTGAAATAGTTCCTACCCAAATACAATTGCTAAATGAATCGTATTTTAAAGTAAAAACCCTTACTCCTCTGAAGCTTTCTAAATTTTCATAATGTTCATTGATAAATGCTGCACCTTTTTTGGATCTTAAAATCAACCCTTTAAACGTTCCATAATATTCATTTCCATTACTGTCTTTACAAAAGCTGGTAATAATCATATCATCCTCCTTTTGAATATCATCAAAAATGGGAACTCTTACAAAAAGATTTTTCTCTAAGTTACTCTCTTTAAAAAACCCATTGGTGGTTGCCAAATGCACTTTGCCATGCAGGGTATCTACCTTAAATGGTTTGGAATTTTCAGGAAGTATTATTGGTTCAGAGGTTTGGGTTTTGAATATAAATTTATAGAATTTATCTCCTTGGTACCCATAAATTGCATAATCATTTGTGGTGAATATGGTTCTTACATGTTTTTTTAAAGGAAGCGGTAAACTCTTAAATTTTTTATTGTCTAAATTGGTGTAAAGAACCCCTATTTTGTTAGATACCCACAAAGTATTGGTTTCATCTTTATACACAAAATTCAAACTATTATTGCTTAGAGAATATTGGTAATTGTCATTAAATGTTTCTGCTACCGATTTTTTCTTTGTTTTAGTGTCGTAATTTAGAAGTCCGTTATTGAACGTAGAAACCCATAAATCGTTCCCAACCCCATGAACCACAGAAAGTATATTGATATTTTGAAAACTTTCTACTGGAATGAGCTTATCTTGAACTATTTCATACAAACCTTTGGTTCCTGCAACCCAAGTTGAGTTTCCAACTTCGGCAATTCCTCTAAAAGCTAATTGGTCAGAACCTTCGATTAATTTATATTCTTTTTGGTTACTTATCCAAACTCCATTGCTGGTTGCATAAATATTACTTCCATCTTTTAACTGTTTTAACTTTCTTACATTAAAACCAGTAAGTGGAGTTTGCAAAATTTCTGCAACAAAGGTTTTATTTTTCTCTAGCACTTTCACCAATCCTTGTGTGGTTGCTAAAAGTATTTCACCCTGTGAATTTTGTTTGATATCATTTACAATTCTGTAATTTACCGGAAGCAAAACTCTTTTAATTTTTCCGTCAATTAAATTGTAGTAATTCAAACCGTATCCGTCTGTTCCAATCCACAATCTTTTTTGATTGTCTTCATACAAACACTGAATTCTGTTGCTTGACAAGCTGGAATTGTCTTCATTATTATGAAATATATTTTCAATTCGATACCCGTCAAACCGATTTAAACCATCGTAGGTACCCATCCAGATGAATCCTTCTGAATCTTGAATAATAGAACTGACATCATTTTGAGACAATCCGTCTTGCACAGATAACGAGTTAAAATGAAGTCGTTGACTGTATCCAAAAAAATGTAAGAAAATCAAAATTAATAAAAACCGCATAAAGTGATTCAAATTTTATCAAATTTATTAAATAAGTAATTTAATTATACACAAATCCTAAGATTTTAAAGCAAATGTTACATTACACTACTATAATGTTACATTACAAAACATTCCTCCTAATGGTGTTTTTTAAGTTTGTATTAGTATTATTTACAGGTAAACCTTTTTTCAAAAAAAATAAAAAGTTAATTGTCAAAAAAATAAAAATGGGTCAATTTTATTTCAATTCAGAAAGCGTTTTCGCTACCAAAAATAGTATTGGAATAAAATTCCTTTTCGCTTTTATAGTTGCTTTTTTTCTTAGTTCTGATGGTTATGGACAAAAAGTTCTTTACTTAAAAGATTACGACATTCAAAACCATAATGATGTTACTCATGCAGTAATTCAAGCCTTAAAAAAATGCAAAGCGAAGGGCTTCAGCAAAATAGAACTCCAAAAAGACACGTATCACTTTTACCCAACTTTTGCTCTTGAATATTATTGTGAGATTACTAACAACAATAATGGCTTAAAAAGAACCTCGTTCCCATTGATAGGGTTTAATGATTTTGTGTTAGATGGTACAACAAATTAACTATTCATCGTCATTAGTTAATGATAAGAAATGACGATGATTATAACTCTTTAAACAACTTTAATACTA
>JBKBOP010000003.1:0-36278 GCA_046293575.1 Flavobacterium sp.
GTTTCTTGAACCTGATTCTGGGCAGGCAATTTCTAATTCCTCAATTAAGGCTTTCACATCGGCCAAATCACCGCTGTCCAATCCCTTGGCCATACGTTCCAAAATAGTCTTTTTGCGGCTCAAGTATTCAACTACACGGGGGTTGGTCGTTATAAACTGCTCTTCATCAAAGGCATCTCCAAACCTTCCTTTTGCTTTTTCAACTTCTTTTTGAGCCTTTTGATATAATTTTTCACAATAGTCCTCAATCAAAACGTCGGCTCTATATCGCTTTTTAGAGTCTTTGTTATCAATTAAAGGGTCGTTGAACGCATCTACGTGGCCAGAAGCCTTCCAGGTGGTAGGATGCATAAAAATCGCAGCATCAATCCCTACAATATTCTCATGCATTTGCACCATGGATTTCCACCAATAGTCACGAATGTTTTTCTTTAACTCGGCTCCGTTTTGTCCATAATCATAAACGGCACTCAAACCATCGTAGATTTCACTAGAAGGGAAAATAAACCCATACTCTTTTGCATGCGAAATCACATTTTTAAAAATATCTTCTTGTTTTGCCATAATGCTGCAAAAATAGAAAAACTGACAAGATATAAAATACAGAAACAGAAGATTTGGTGAAAATTGATTTTTAGAGGATTAAGTTTACTAATTTTACAATAGAGTTCGCGAAATCATGCTAAAAAACCTGATTGATTTATTTTTTCCAATAGTTTGTCTTTCCTGCAGTAACAATTTAGTGGAAGGTGAGAAAGTGCTTTGTTTGCATTGTCGTCATGATTTGCCCATCACAGACCACTTTGAAAATCCAGAAAACGACATTCATAAGAAATTTTATGGTCGACTAGAATTGGAGTTTGGTGCTTCTATTCTCAACTTTCACAAACAAGGCATGGTGCAACGACTAATCCATCAACTTAAGTATAAAGGTCACGAGGAAGTGGGTGGCTATTTAGGGGGATGGTGTGGTGAACTTCTCAAAGAGAACTTTCCAAATCATGATTTTGACATCATTGTACTTGTGCCACTTCACAAGCGAAAACTTCGTCAAAGAGGGTACAACCAATTGACTCAATTTGGACTTGAACTCTCAAAATCATTAGAAGTACCTTTAAGGGAAGACATTTTACACAGAGACTTTTATGATGTTACGCAAACTAAGAAAAGTTTTTTTGAACGCACTACTCAAAAAACCTACTTTGGAATCCACCGTGACAAAAACTTGGAAAACAAACACTTCTTACTCATTGATGATGTAATTACCACCGGTGGCACACTTGAATCCTGTGGGAAACTATTACTTTCCATACCAAATGCTCGTTTAAGTATTTTGACAATGGCCAACACGGTATAACTCAAATAAAAACTTAAAACATTTTAGTAAGCGTAAAAAAAAAGGTTACTTTGTGCGATTCATTTACTCGTTTCCATGCGTATTTTAATTTTACTTTTAGCTTCACTCCTACTCTTTTCTTGTGCTAGAAAAGGAATGATTACAGGGGGTCCTGTTGACTCGCTTCCTCCTGTTTTAAAATATAGCGAACCTAAAAATAATTCCGTGAACTTTAATGCCAAAGAAATTAAACTCTTTTTTGACGAATACGTAAAACTCAAAGACGTCAACAAACAATTGATTGTCTCACCCCCCATGAATACCGCTCCTGAAATAACCCCTATGGCAGCGAGTAAAACAATTTCTATAAAACTGAAAGACACACTTTTACCAAACACTACCTATAGTCTTAATTTTGGTCAAAGTATTCAAGATAACAATGAAGGAAATCCCTTTAGTCAGTTTACCTATTTATTTTCAACCGGTACTTATATTGACTCTTTGGAGGTTGGAGGCAGCATGAAGGATGCTTTTGATATGAAGCCTGATAATTTTGTGAGTATTTTGTTGTATGAATTTAATGATACGTATACAGACTCTATTATTTTTAAAGAAAAACCACTGTATGTGACCAACACCTTGGATTCATCAGTACAATTTAAACTTAAAAACCTTAAGGAAGGCACCTATAAACTTTTTGCCTTAAAAGACAAAAACAACAATTATAAATTTGACCCTAAAACTGAAAAAATTGGTTTTATTGACGAGCCCATTCAAATTCCAACAAGTGAAAATTTTCAAATAAAGCTCTTTCAAGAAGAGTTACCTTTCAAACCTTCAAGAGCTATTCAGTCCACGCAACATAAACTTTGGCTTGGGTATGAAGGAAATCCGAAAGAAGCTAAAATTGTTGTTAGACAAGATGATAAAGATATTCCTGTAAAACTCACTCAAGAAACCAACAAAGATTCCATTCAAATTTGGCTGCCAAAAGAAGTGACTGACTCTTTAAAAGTGTTGGTGAATTTCAATGAAAAGGAAAGTGTTTATAAATTAAAACATAGAAAAATGAAAGCAGACACGCTTTCCATTAGTCCATTAACAGGCGGCATACTTCACTTTAGAGACGAATTTAAACTAAAAAGCACTATTCCGTTAAAAAACATCGACACTGAGAAAATTAGTATCATCAAATCCGATTCGTCACTTGTTGCCTTTAAGCATCAATATGATGAATGGTTACAAGAAATACAGTTTGATTTTGAACGTGAACCTTCAGAAAAGTATTCAATGACCCTTCTGAACGAAGCAGTTACTGATATATATGAGAAAACCAATGATTCATTAAAGTTCACATTCTCAACAAGAAAACTCTCGGACTATGGAAATCTAACTTTGAATCTTGTGGGTGTTTCTTCTTATCCAATAATTGTTGATTTAACCGATAACAAGGGAAAGTTATTAGCTACTCAATATGTTGAAAAAGAAGGTCCCATTGAATTTAAACTTCTACAACCCGCCTTATTTTCTGTGAGACTAATTTATGACACGAATAAAAATAAAATTTGGGACACCGGAAATTATCTTCAAAAAGTGCAACCCGAAGAAGTAATATATTTGCAAAAACCGATTGATGTTAGGGCTAATTGGGACGTCACCGAAACCATTACCATCAGGAACTAAAGCAATTTAAAAGCATCCCTATCACTCAAAAAATCCAATTGATAGCGGGTATCTCTCATTTTTTGATAATCCAATTGAATGGTATAAATACCCTCTTCTGTTTGAGGCTCCAACACATAGTTACCAAGCTCATCAACAGCTTGTGAATGTCCGATGTATTCCATCTCATTTCCATCTAATCCTACTCGATTCACGCCAACCACGTAACAAAGGTTTTCTACAGCTCTAGCTCGGAGTAAAATATCCCATGCATTGGTTCGAACTTTTGGCCAATTGGCTACGTAAAGCAATACATCAAAGTCTTCTACATTTCTGGAAAAAACTGGGAATCTTAGATCGTAGCAAATCTGCAAGCAAATTTTCCAACCCTTATACAACACCATTTTTTTTTCTGTTCCTGCTGTATAGAGTTTGTCTTCTCCTGCCAAAGTAAATAAATGCCTTTTATCATAATGCACCACCCCACCGTTGGGATGCACAAATACCATTCTGTTGTAAAAATTTTTGTTTTCGAATATGACCAAACTTCCTGTAATGGCCGCGTCTTTTTCCTTGGCAAGCTCCTGTAACCATCGAATGGTTTCCCCTTCAATAGACTCTGCCACACCAGAAGGATGCATCGTAAAACCAGAAGTAAACATCTCTGGCAGTACAAATAAATCTGTTTTTTCAGAGTAGTCCCGAATTACTTTTTGAAAATATAATTGATTGAGAATTGGATTTTCCCATGCAAGAGGAGCCTGTACTAAAGATATAATCATAATGTAAATAGGTTGGAGCTGATATTTAACCTTATGAGAAGATGAAGTAAAATTAGAAAAGAATAGACTATCTTAGCCATATACTACTTCATTGTCCTCTTACAAAAATACAATTTATGAGATACCTCCTAACTTTTAGCTGCATTCTTTTTATTAATTTAACCTTCGCTCAGGAAACCAAGTTGGGCTCTGAGTTATTTTGGTCTCAACTTCAAAAGTTTTGCGGTAGTTCGTTTGAAGGCACCATTACTGAAGGACCAGCCAATGATGATTTCAGAGGAAAAAAGCTTGTAATGCATGTGAAAAGTTGTGAACCTAATCGCATTCGCATTCCATTTTTTGTAGGCGAAGATAAATCAAGAACTTGGATTTTGACTCTTAAAAATGGCCTGATTACCCTTAAACATGATCATAGACATGAAGATGGTTCTGAGGACAACATCACACAATATGGAGGAACGAATACTAATTCAGGGCTCTCAAACCTACAAATGTTTCCCGCAGACCCACAAACTTGTGAGTTGATTGGGTATGCTTGTGCCAATTTATGGTGGATTACTATAAATGAAACATCATTCACCTACAATCTGATGCGTATAGGTTCTGAACGCAGGTTTACAGTAACATTCGATTTGACTAAAATGGTTGAAAACCCTTCTGCTCCATGGGGGTGGAGAGATTAACCTACTTTAAAACCATCGGGGATTATCACTCCCTTTTTGATGACGATAATACCATCTTTAATCGTATACCATTCAGTATTGGCGTCTTCTAAATGTTTCCCACCATTTAGGGTCACATTGCTACCTATTCTGCAGTTTTTGTCAACGATAGTGTTGTTGATGTAGCAATTTTCACCAATACCTACGTTTATAATTTGCTTTTGAATGTTGGTGCTAATATCTTCTAGATTTTGGTAATAATCATTACCCATCAAATAGGAATTGGTGATTACTGTTTTGTTGCCAATTCTGTTTCTAATACCAATAACTGAATGGTAAATTTCTGCCCCTTGAATAATACAGCCTTCGGCTACAATCGATTTTTCGATGGTAGTTTTACCGGAAATTTTGGTAGGTGGTAAGGTTCGAGGACGTGTATAAATTTTACTAGAATTGTCAAAAAGGTTAAAATGAGGTAGTTCATCGGTTAACCCTAAATTGGCCTCAAAAAACGAATCAATATTTCCAATATCGGTCCAATAGCCTTCATAAGGATAGCTCAACACTTTGTGTTTACTGATGGATTGTGGAATGATTTCCTTGCCAAAGTCTTTCGTATTTGGGTTGGACATCAAATCAACAAGAAGTTCCTTATTGAATATATAAATCCCCATAGAAGCTAAGTAATTTCTACCCGAATGTTTCATATCATTACTCACTTCGGAGGTCCAATCAGGTAAGAGTTCTGCTTTTGGCTTTTCAATAAAAGAGGAAATAAAACCGTCATCACTCGTTTTTAGAATCCCAAATTCAGAAGCTTCTTTAGCGGTAACTGGCAATGTTGCAATTGAAATTTCAGCCCCACTCTTTTCATGAGCATCAATCATGTCATTAAAATTCATTTGATAGAGCTGATCTCCAGAAAGTATCAAAGCATAATCAAAACTGTGATTAAGAAAATGCTGCATACACTGGCGAACCGCATCAGCAGTGCCTTGAAACCAAGTAGGGTTATCAGGAGTTTGTTCTGCCGCCAATATATCCACAAAAGCATTACTAAAATAACTGAAATGGTAGGTGTTTTTGATGTGTTGGTTTAGTGATGCCGAGTTAAACTGTGTCAACACAAACATTCGTTTGATATCGGAATTAATACAATTGGAAATAGGAATATCCACCAAACGATACTTACCTGCAATAGGAACAGCAGGTTTAGAACGCGTTTCTGTTAATGGAGCCAATCGGGTTCCTTGTCCACCTCCTAAAATTATGGCTAATACACTAGGATTGTTCATGTTTATTGTGTTTTTAGATTTTGATATAATTGAATGTATGTTGCGGCTACTTTTTCCCAAGAATGGTCAATTTGCATGGCTGTTTTTCTGACATTGTTAAACTGATCTGTATCGTGATACAAGGCCACCGCTCTACCAATGGAGTGTAAAATATCAAACACATTCACTTGATCATGGCAAATTCCAAAGCCTCCATCACCGATATCTTTAACGGTATCTTTTAATCCGCCTGTTCTTCTCACTATGGGAATGGTGCCATACCTGAGTGAATACATCTGATTCAATCCACAGGGCTCCACTCTGGAGGGCATGAGCAAAAAGTCGGCTCCAGCATAAATGGTATGGGCTAATTTTTCATTGTATCCAATATAGGAATTGAAACTTCCATTGTAGAAATGATGCATGTGTTTAAAATCATTTTCCACACCTGAATCACCTGAGCCCAAAACTAAAATATTAATCTCACTACCAAATTGTTGAAAAGCAAGACTGATGGCCGGAGGTAAAACATCTGCTCCTTTTTCTCCTACCAACCTCCCAATAAAAGTAAAAAGGGGTTTGTCTGGTTGTAATGAAAAGGTCTCGCACAAAAACTTTTTATTGGCGGCTTTTCCTTTTTTAAAGGTCTTCAAGTTGTAATTAACCTCAATCATGGAATCCTTTTGAGGATTCCATACTTCCGTGTCGATACCATTGAGAATTCCAACAGATTTATACCGCTCAAAACGCAATAGCGATTCGAGTCCGTTGGCTTTTTCGCTAATTTCATCCAAATAACTTGGTGAAACAGTGGTGACTTTCCAAGCACATTTTATAGCAGAGGCTAGCGGATTGATAATGCCACCCCACTCTAAATATCCCGTCTTAGTTCGATCAAAATCGGGAATATAATGTAGTCTATCAAAACCAAACCAACCTTGATATTGCCCGTTGTGTATCGTAAGTACTGTAGGAGTGTGTTTTAACTGCTGGTAATTAAAGCAAAATTGCACCATAAATGGAATTAATCCCGTGTGATGGTCGTGGCAATGCAAAACGTCAGGATATTGATTCGTTTCGATGAGCCAATTCAAAAAAGCGATTTGAAAAGCTGTAAACCGCTCGGTATCGTCTTCATAAGAATAAACATTCGGTCGGTCAAAAAGTTCAGGGATGGCAATGAGAAATAATTCAAACCCCAACTGATTGGTTGACTCTTTAAAAACAGTATAAGGAAACACAAAACCACCCAATCGTAATTTCCCTTGGTGTACCGTTTCGAAAGTGTTGTTTTGGGAAAATTTATTGTCGTAGCCTGGCATCACTACTTTAGCTTCAACACCAGCCTGATTCAAATATTTGGGCAATGCACCCACTACGTCTCCTAATCCTCCGACTTTTGCTACGGGATAACACTCCGCACTAATATGATACACCTTCATAAAAAGCTAACAATTTCAATTTTTATAAAGGTATGAATTTTATTCAAACGTTGTAGTTAGGGAAAATTTATTTTTTGATGATATTATATAATCGTTAACAGTCGCCGTTTACAGTTTTGAAATTAAAACCTGAATCCTAAGAAATAAAAGCTCAGGATTATATATATTTTAATCAATTGTTATCTCATCAATAAATATAAACGCATCTCCGTCTGACGGGAATCCCTGATGCCAGTCGGGTAATTTTCCGAAGTTGGCGGCTTTAACTTTCACATAGCGAGCTTTCACGGGCTTTTTAACGCTCTTAAATCCTTTGATAATAGTTGTATAGTCTTTTGGATCAATCGTGTTGATTTGCGTATCGAAAATCGTAAAATTCACATTGTCCTCTGAAACATAATATTCAACTTTTGTTGGCATCAAAATCCACGAGCGGGTATCTTGCAGAAAATTGGCGTTGATTTGAGTGATTTCGCGTGTTGTTTGCATATCCACCACAGCCTCAAAATCTTGCGATTGATACCCCTGCCAATCGCCTTTTCGCCAGTTTTCTGTGCCAAAAATACCGTCTATCAAGCCTTCAGGACCACCAGCATGGTATTGCGGATTATATTTTGATTTGATATCGATGATGAAGTTGTTTGGTTTTTTGAAAAAGGTGGCGGAGACGGTTTTGCTTCTCAGTAGAGTATTACCATTATGTCCCACAAAATAAGCTTGAACTTCTGAACTTTCATTTAATAAAATCTTTTTACCCCTATGCGACTTAAAAGGCACATCGATATTCTTATTATTTAAAACCCGATAAGAGACTGAACCTATATTTTGAAAATCTAAATTGATTTCTAAAGAATCCTTAAACGATTTGCTTGTTGCTGAAATGACCGGAACCGTTACAATTCGTTCGTAAAATGATTCTTTTAAAGGAGTTACCTGTTCAAATCCGAAACGTTTTAATTCTTTGTGTGGAGTAGTTCGAGTAATGGTTTTACTGCTTCCGTTCTCAAAATTCACTTTCATTTTATGAAAATACGGCTCGGTGGTTGTCCAAAGGGGTTGACCGGGAGTGACGTTATAGATGCCCATCGAACTCAACACATACCACGCACTCATTTGTCCGCAATCTTCGTTACCAATCAAACCATCGGGGTCGTTTTTGTAGAAATTATCTAAAATGAAATGTACTTTCTCTTTGGTTTTTTCGGGTTTGTTGACAAAGTTGTACAAATAGGCCAAGTGATGACTGGGTTCGTTTCCGTGAGCATACTGACCGATCAAACCGGTGATATCCACCTGATGCCGACCTGTCGTTTCACTTTCACTGCTGAACATTTCGTCCAGTTTGGCTTCAAATCGCTCTGGACCGCCCATGGCTTCTATCATGCCGTCAATATCCTGGGGCACAAAAAAGGTATATTGCCAACCGTTGGCTTCGGTGTAATTATTATTGACTTCTTTTGGGTCGAAGGGTGTATCCCAACCGCCATTTTTCTTGGGTTGAATGAATCCGGTTTCCCAATTGAAAAGGTTTTTCCAATTTTGAGAACGAAGCATAAAATACTGATAATCTTCATTTTTACCTAGTAATTGAGCCATTTGAGCGATGCACCAATCGTCATAGGCATATTCCAATGTTTTGGACACACTTTCGTGTTCATCATCAATCGAAATAAAACCTTGTTTTTTGTAAGCATCCAACCCTAAATGATCGAGCATAGCGGAATATTTTGCCGCTTCATACGCTTTTTCATAATCAAAACCTTCGATTCCTTTGATCATCGCATCGGCAATCACAGAAACAGAATGATATCCAATCATACAATCGGTTTCGTTGGAAGCCAATTCCCAAACAGGCAAACGACCGCCTTGTTCATATTGTTTGATAAAGGTGTTGATGTAATCGGATGTTCGTTTTTTATCAATCAACGTATACAGCGGATGAGCGGCTCGAAAGGTATCCCAAAGTGAAAATACGGTATAGTAGTCAAACCCCTCTGTTTTGTGAATCTCATTATCCCGTCCGCGGTACTTCCCATCCAAATCCTGAGCAATATTGGGTTGCATCATGGTGTGATACAAGGCCGTATAGAAAATAGTCAACTTATCTTTGTCTTTTGAAGTCACCTCAATTTTGGATAATTCTTTGTTCCACAATTCTTCTGCGGCTTTCTTGACTTTGTTGAAATCCCAATGTGGAATTTCGGTGCTATTGAGTTGTGCACCTTCGTATCCTGTGGGTGAAAGTGCTACTTTTACGAGTAGTTTGTCACCTTTTTTTACTTTTTTGGAGAAGCTCATTCCAACTATTTCAAGATTTTCAGAATTTGATTTATTTACTCTAGAAACAACCATTTTTTGATTAAACTCAATCCTAGCATAAACATATTGATTTGTTGCCCAAGCTTCGCTTCTTCGCAACACTTCGATGGTTTTATCATCAATAACTCGGATTTTACCTTCCAATAATTTATCACGATGGTTTAAGTCTAAAATAATGTTAGCTAAACCGTTTTCATTAAAGGTATATTCTTGAAAACCAACTCTTGTTGATGTGGTTAATCGCACATCAATGTTGTGTTTGTCTAATTTAACGGAATAAAATCCAGCAGACGCTTTTTCGTTGGCATGTGAAAAAGTGGAAGAATAATCCATATTGTCAAAGGAAGGTTCGCCCATGGTTGGTATTAGCAAAATATCACCATAATCAGAAACACCGGTTCCGTTTAGATGCGTATGTGAGAAACCATAAATACGATTATCAGAATAATGATAGCCAGAACAGCCTTCCCAACTGCCATCAATTCGAGTGTCGGGGGAAAGTTGTACCATTCCATAAGGGACGGTGGCTCCGGGAAAGGTGTGACCGGTTCCGCCAGTTCCAATGAAAGGGTTGACGTATTGATGGTAGTTTTGACTAAAAAGACTGGAGACAACTAAAAATAGCAGACTTAAGATAGGAAAACGCATGAGGTTATTTGTTGGTTGTTCAAAAATATAAAAATTGGTTTCAAAGAACCGTTGTTTGAGAAGACGTTTGTAGTGTAATCGAAATATTAGGCGTAATATTTAGAATACAATCGAAATATTAGGCGAGCTTTTTAAACATAAACTAAAAAAACACCTAACCGAAGTTAAGTGCTTTGTATAAAAGTGAGGGGAATACATTTAGACTTCCTTCATAATCTCTTTATATTACAAACTCGCTTTCAAATACTCTCTATTCATACGAGCAATATTTTCTAATGAAATGCCTTTTGGACATTCCACTTCACAGGCACCGGTATTGGTACAGTTTCCAAAGCCTTCTTCATCCATTTGACGCACCATATTTAACACACGTTCACTAGCCTCTACTTTTCCTTGAGGCAAAAGAGCATATTGTGACACTTTTGCTCCGACAAACAACATCGCCGAACCGTTTTTACAAGTCGCCACGCATGCTCCACAACCAATACAAGCAGCCGCCATAAAAGCTTTATCTGCATCGTCTTTGGGCACGGGAAGTGAGTTGGCATCGATGGTTTTTCCAGAGGTGTTCACAGAAACAAATCCACCCGCTTGTTGAATACGGTCAAAAGCAGAACGATCTACCACCAAGTCCTTAATCACTGGGAAAGCTTTACTTCTCCAGGGTTCTACATAAATGGTATCGCCGTCATTGAAAGTTCTCATATGCAGTTGGCACGTAGTAATACCTGTATCAGGGCCATGAGCACGTCCGTTAATGAATAATGAACAACTTCCGCAGATTCCTTCGCGACAGTCATGGTCAAAGGCAATCGGTTCTATCTTGTCATTAATTAATTGTTCATTCAATTGGTCTAGCATTTCCAAGAATGAACTTGCTGTTGAAACATTATTTAGACTATAGGTTTCAATATTACCGCTAGATTTGGAGTTTTTCTGACGCCATATTTTAAGGGTAATGTTTATATTTTTCGCTTTACTCATGACTTTCTTATTTGTAATTTCTTGCCGCTATTTTTATAAACTCGTATTTCAATTCTTCTTTGTGTAGTTCTTCTTTCGTAATGTCATCTCCTTTATATTCCCATGCAGAAACATAAGAGTAATTTTCGTCATCACGAAGCGTTTCACCTTCTGCATCTTGATATTCTTCTCGGAAATGGCCTCCACAAGATTCATTTCGTTGCAGTGCATCAATTGCCATTAATTGGCCTAAGTCTATGAAATCTGCAACTCGCATCACTTTTTCCAATTCTTGATTCATTTCATCTGCACTTCCTGGAACATTAACATCTCTGTAAAACTCATCTTTTAGTGCAGCAATTTCATGAATCGCCTCTTTAAGTCCCTTTTCATTTCTTCCCATTCCAACTTTATTCCACATAATGAGTCCTAAACGTTTATGGAAATGGTCAACTGACTTAGTCCCTTTATTGCTTATGAATGTATCTATTTGAGATTTAACTTTATTTTCTGCTTCAATAAACTCAGGTAAATCTGTTGATATTTTTCCCGTTCTAATTTCCTCGGCGAGGTAGTTAGAAACCGTGTAAGGCAACACAAAATACCCGTCTGCTAGACCTTGCATTAATGCAGAAGCTCCAAGGCGGTTGGCCCCGTGGTCTGAAAAGTTAGCTTCACCAGCCACAAAACATCCAGGGATTGTTGATTGTAAATTATAATCTACCCAAACACCGCCCATAGTGTAATGCACCGCTGGATAAATTTTCATTGGAGTTTCATACGGATTCTCGTCGGTAATTTTTTGATACATGGTAAATAAGTTACCGTATTTTTCCTTTAACCACTGCTTTCCATAATTGGTAACTTCTTCATCCGACGGATTGTGATTCCCCTTGGCATAAGCCACTTGTTTCCCTTTGGATTGTATTTCAAATGAAAAATCTAAAAATACACCCTCGTTGGTGTCATTTGATTCGATACCTCTTCCCTCATCACAAACTTCTTTTGCTGCTCTTGATGAAATATCTCTTGGGGCTAAATTTCCATAAGAAGGGTATTTTCTTTCCAAATAATAGTCTCTGTCTTCTTCAGCAATTTGCGTTGGTTTTAAATTTCCTGATCTAATTGCTTCGGCATCTTCTTTTTTCTTTGGCACCCAGATTCGACCTGAATTTCGCAAAGACTCCGACATTAATGTAAGTTTTGCTTGATTGGTGCCGTGAATTGGAATACATGTGGGGTGGATTTGCACAAAACATGGGTTAGCAAATAAAGCCCCTTGCTTGTGAATTTTCCAGCCGGCGGTAACATTACTTCCCATAGCATTAGTCGATAGAAAATAAACGTTTCCATAACCTCCTGAGGCAATTACAACAGCATGGGCTGAATGTCTTTCTAACGCTCCTGTGATTAAGTTTCGGGCAATAATCCCTCGAGCTTTTCCATCTACTTTTATCAAATCTAACATTTCGTGGCGGTTGTACATTTTCACACGCCCTAATCCAATTTGTCTTGATAAAGCAGAATATGCTCCTAATAATAATTGCTGACCCGTTTGACCGGCGGCATAAAATGTACGTTGCACTTGCGTTCCACCAAAAGAGCGGTTGTCTAACATCCCTCCATATTCACGAGCAAATGGAACACCTTGAGCCACACATTGGTCGATGATGCTTCCAGATACTTCTGCCAAACGATGCACATTGGCTTCACGAGCACGGTAATCGCCTCCTTTTATAGTATCGTAAAAAAGACGGTAAACACTGTCACCATCATTTTGATAATTTTTAGCTGCATTTATCCCCCCTTGAGCGGCAATTGAGTGAGCTCTACGGGGTGAATCTTGGAAGCAAAATGCACTTACATTATAACCCATTTCTCCAAAAGAAGCAGCAGCAGAAGCTCCGGCTAATCCGGTTCCTACCACAATAATGTCAATTTTCGGACGGTTGTTGGGTGCGACCAGTTTTAAGTGGTTTTTATGATTGGTCCATTTTTCTGCTAAAGGACCCTGAGGTATATTGGAATCTAATTTCATAATCTAAATGACTATTGATTATTTTAAAAAATGGATGTATAGTGGAATCACGGCGAATAAAACTGGAACGATAATGGAAAATAATTTTCCAAAAATCTTAATGACAGGTGTCCAACGTTTATCGTTTAATCCCATAGAAATAAAAGCACTTTGGAAGCCATGCCACAAGTGAAAAGCCAGTACTAACATGGCTAGGGCATACCATAAGGAAGCAATAAGACCGAACTTGGGGTGCTTGAAAAAATCAAAAGTGATTTTATGTAGATCTTTATAACCCTCACCCACCTTTAGATCAATTTGGTTGCTGTATAACTCAGTTTTATTTTTGACATTGACAGAGTTTTTTTCAAAATAACCACCATTGGTCGTATAGTAAAGTTCCATCGGTTCTCCAGCCATTGGGTTCTCAACAGTAATGGTTTGTAAAGGCATTTCTGAAAAATGCATTTTTGCCCAAAAATTGTTCATGTGCGTCACGATGAATACCAATATCAACGTTCCTAAAACTGCCATATTTCTTGATGCAAATCCTGAATTGGCACTCGGATTGGTCTTCACATACCTAACAGGTCGTGCTTTTCTGTTTTGAATGGTCAAAATAAAACCATCAATGGCGTGAAATAAAATAGAAATGTAAGTAACATAGGAAAGTGCTTTCACCGCAGGATTGGTGGTCATAAACAATGCATACTGGTTGAATTGCAGTGGTGTCCCGAAAAGTAACTGAAGATTTCCTGCTAAGTGACCCGCTAAAAACAAGCATAAAAACAAGCCTGTAAGAGCCATCCAGTACTTTTTTGCAAGGGACGACTTTAGAAGTGCAGATTTTGCCATAGTGTTTGAGTAAAATAAATTTTTAAAAATTTCAAACAAATTTACAGGGATTTGACAACAACTACAACCTTTTCGCCCTTATTTAAAGTGATTTTAAAGAAGGATTAACTTATGTTATGTTTTTAAACAATCTTTTAGTGTGATTTCAATACGTTTTAGTGACGAATTCATCCACCACCAATATAAAATCTGCTTTGCCTAGATGCTCCTTGGATAATTTGCTAAGGTCGGTTTGTGTTACTGTGGCAATGGTCATGATTTTCAATTCTGGCTGGTGTTGTTTTAAGTACCAATAAATGCCTTCATAATTATCGCTGTGGTACGTGCCATTAAAATGGATGAAAACAGAATTGTTTTTGAGATTTTGAAGAATAAAATGAGCCATTGTAGCATCTTTTATCGCTTGAGCTTTTGGCAAGGTGGCACTAGCATGACCTCCCATCATTTCCAACATAGCCTTATATCCTTGCAGGTTTTCATCATATAAAATGGGCAAGGGAGCTATCCATGATTTTTCTTCTGATGTTAGAGATTCCAATGCTTCAAAATCTCCTTTAAAAACCATACTGGCATACCGTCTAGGGATATTCGTGGCTACAAATGGCAACTGATATTCTTTGGCAAAATCAACCAAAGGTTTGTAATCTGTTTTATAGTTACTCCACAATCGGGCCAGCGTATCCAACCCTTTCTGATTGATTTCACCGGCTAAGTATTTATTTAAAGCCTCTTGATTGTCGGCCTCAAACATTTCAGCTCCAAATACCAAAGCAGTTTTTGAATGCATATCTTTAGTAAATAAAAGTTGAAGCCAATGCACCACTGCATTATCATGGTATTCTCCAAAAAGGACTATTTCTTGTTTTTGAGCTTGCTTAAGTAGCTTGCCATAATGTGATTTTTGGCCTTTGCCGTTAAAAATTTGATAGGCTTGAGGGTTTTGGGCTGTTATCCAAAAAGAAAATAAAAGGAAGATAAAAACAACGCTATTTCTCATGTTAATGTGTTATTTGGTCAATGGTTAGATGAGTAGAATTCTGAAGAGCAGGCATTAAACGCCAATTTTGTGCTTTTGCTTCTATAATATAATCTTCGTAATGTAATCGCAAGATACTATCCTTCTTATTGTATTCAAATGATGCACTTTTAAAATGTTGATCATAATCATATAATTCAAGGCTGTTTGAAACATTGTTTACATTGAAATAATACTCTTTTCTGAAGCCATCTTGATTCTCTAATATCAAATAATTATTGCGGTGAATATACAAGTATTTATAAGGAAATGAATTGAAAGACAATGTATCTCCATTGATTTCGGTGCTATTAATTTTATACACTCCATGCAAAAAAGGTCTTTCAGAAATGTCATCATTGTAGTTTCCAGAATTCACATAGGGCAAAATCACTTGGATAAACATTAAACCAATGATGAATAATTTAATACCACTTCTAATAAAATTGGGCAAATGAACCTTAAAATCTATTTTTTGTAATCTTTGATTTTGTTGAAGAATCAAAAACCCATATAAGCTTTTGATAGTGGGTGACATCAAATACACTGAAGCAAAAAATAAAAAAAGTGAAAAAGACTTGACAGAAATATCAAAACCAAAATTGATGAAAACAATATGAAAAAAGACAATAGTTGAAATCAAAATTCCTAAGGTTCTCGTGGGCCTGAACAACAACAAAAGAGCAGTTAATACTTCAATAATTCCAGTGGAAACCGAATAAAATCTCGAAGTTCCAATTGTACTCCAAAACAAAATATCCTTGGTGAGGTTTCCGAATCTCTCATAAAGAATGTTGGGTTCTGGTAAGTAAAACTGGGCTTTAAAAACTTTGTCAAATCCATATTTCAACAAGATAAACGAAAGATAATATGCAATAATAATTCTAATAAAACTATTGATTTCAAACGACTTACCTGCATTATAGTGAATAAAAATTCCAATACAACCCGATATCAAAAACAACAATAGTAAAAGGATGTTCAGCGAAATAGTATCGGAAGAAAAATCAGGTGTTGTTAATGCTTGTTTAAAAAGCCCGTTTTGAAGAAATAAAACGGGGTGATAAAACAGAAAATTGGTGAGTTGCTTTTGGAAAATCCCGCCAATAAAATGAACAGGGATAAAAACAATTCCTAACAAAAAAAACACCCCGAAGGTTGTATCAACAAAACGCTTCAAGACTTTTCAGTTCTTAATTTTGATTGATCTCTTTTCCAAAGAATAAATGAAAGTACACTTGACACCAACAAAAGTAAAAGCAGGTTCATTGTTTTATTTTCTATAGTCAATACCCCTAAAAAAGGGACTGTTTTTTTCTTTTCTTTTTTGTTTTTTATATTGTTTTGAAAGTTGGATTTGTGACCAATAAAAACAACATCCTCGATTTTGTTTTTAAAAAAATACTCCTCTGTCAATACTTTTTTAATGCTATCTAAGGAATTCTTTTTTGAAAACAAGGGGTGATTCACTAGTGTGTCTTTTCCTGATTTCCAAAAGACACCGAGCTCGTTAGAAGGTCTTTCATCTTTTCCATTCGATATTGTAATGATTTGAGAACCAAATTGATCTTTGCAATATTCACTGGTAATCATGACTACTTTGTCATTTTCAATAAATATCAAGGTATCTAATTGAGCATTTTTAACAATCCTCATGGGGGCTTCACCAAAATTTGAACCGCTTATATCGAACAAATTGTTTTCGACTGATACTCTAAAATGAGCATTATCCCCACCGTGACTTTTATGAGAAATTAGCTTGGTTTGCGAAAATGATGTAAAAGCTACCAATAAAATAGCAGTACCTATTAGTTTTTTCATTGTCAATATCTTAGTGATTCAAATGTAAATAAAAGCACTAGTAGATTCTTATGAATAACTGGGTTTAACAATAAATTAGATATTTCTAATTACTTTTGAAGTAAGAAATAATATCATGAAATACCTTCCAATCAACCGTCAGTTATTTGAAAAAAACAGAGTCAAATTTATGGCTCAAATGAAACCAAACAGTGTTGCTGTGTTCAATTCCAACGACATTTATCCTGTGAGTGCCGATACAACCTTACCGTTTGCTCAACATCGGGATCTGTTTTATTTATCTGGAGTTGATCAAGAGGAAAGTATGTTGCTGTTGTTTCCCGATGCCCCTTATGCTCATTTAAAAGAAATTTTGTTTTTAAGAGAAACCAATGAACATATAGCGGTCTGGGAAGGCGAAAAATTAACCAAAGAGAGGGCTTTTGAAGTCACTGGCATCAAAAGCGTCTACTGGTTGGCTGATTTCCCTAAAATTTTAAAAGAAGTGATGGCTTATGCCGATACGATGTATTTGAATACCAACGAACATTATCGTGCTTCCATTGAAACCGAAACACGTGAGGCTCGTTTCATCAAATGGTGGAAAGAACAGTATCCGGCTCACAAAGTGGAAAAATCCAATCCCATACTCCAACGCATTCGTTCCGTAAAAGAAGCTGAAGAACTAGAATTGCTACAAAAAGCTTGCGAAATTACCGAAAAAGGCTTTCGCAGAGTTTTGAGTTTCGTCAAGCCAGGAGTCATGGAATATGAAATTGAAGCCGAATTTGCCCATGAATTTATTCGAAATCGTTCCAAAGGTTTTGCCTATACACCCATTATTGCTTCAGGAAACAACGCCAATGTGTTGCACTATATTGAAAACAACCAAGAATGTAAGCCCGGCGACTTAATCTTGCTGGATGTGGGTGCAGAATATGCCAATTATTCCAGTGATATGAGTAGAACGATTCCCGTCTCAGGAAAATTCACAGACCGACAAAAAGCGGTTTATAACGCCGTGCTTCGAGTGAAAAACGAAGCCACCCAACTATTAGTTCCGGGCACCTTGTGGAAAGATTATCACTTGGAAGTGGGCAAAATTATGACCTCTGAACTCTTGGGGCTGGGATTGTTGGATATCGCTGATGTGCAAAACGAAAACCCCGATTGGCCAGCCTATAAAAAATATTTCATGCATGGCACCTCGCATCATTTGGGATTAGACACGCACGATTACGGATTATTACACGAACCGATGCAAGCCTATATGGTTTTCACGGTGGAACCCGGCATTTACATCCCAAAAGAAGGCTTTGGCATTCGACTGGAAGATGATGTGGTGATTCAAAAAAGTGGCGAGCCGTTTAATTTGATGCGGAATATTCCTATTGAGGTGGAGGAGATTGAGACAATTATGAACGGTTAGTGTTCAGTATACAGTTTTTAGTAAACACTTACAACGACTTGCAGTAATGTGAGTCGTTTTTTATAAATCATTTAGTTCTTTTAAATGATTATTTGTTAGATGGGTAATTATCGTTTTAGGGCATTTAAATTCTAAATTCAACTACTTTTGTTTTCAAATTCTACCTGATGTTAAAAAGCATAAATTACAAAAACACCCCTATCCATTTCACAGAAAGTGGAACTGGAACGGTCGTCGTGTTACTCCATGGCTTTTTAGAAAACAAAGACATGTGGAAACCGCTACAGCCTGTTTTCGAAAACCGATACAGAATGATTGCTATTGATTTACTGGGGCATGGTGAAACCGGCTGTGTGGGCTACATTCATACGATGGAAGAACAAGCGGCTATGGTTTTTGAGGTGATTCAAAAACTAAAGGTAAAAAAAGCGATTTTTATCGGACATTCCATGGGGGGATATATCGCTTTGGCTTTGGCTGAATCACACCCTGAGGTTTTTCAAGGCTTGGTTTTATTGAATTCTACTAGCAAATCCGATAGTGAGGAACGTAAAAAAAATCGTGACCGGGCTATTTATGCGGTAAAGCAAAACCATAGAAACTTTGTAAGTCTTTCGGTTGCCAATTTATTTGGGGAAGAAAGTCGAAACAGACTTCAAAAAGAAATCAAACACACCCAACTGGAAGCCCTGAAAACACCTTTACAAGGAATTGTGGCGGCTTTAGAAGGGATGAAAATCAGAAAAGACCGCAAGGAAATCCTTAAAAATGCTCATTTTCCTATATTGTTAGTATTAGGTAAAAAAGATGGTGTGCTTTCTTTTGAAAACAGTTTGGATCAAATTGAAAACACCACAGTCGTTTTAAAGACGTTAGAGGATGGTCATATGAGTCATCTTGAAAACACCAAAGAACTCATCAGTATTCTTAAGGAATTTATAAAACAAATTTAATAGCGTTTTTCAGGTGGTTTTTCAACTATAGGTATTTGTGGATTTAAAATTTCTTTAATTAGGGTAACCAAAATAGCCTCAAAATCATCTAATAACTCTGGAGTGATAAGAAGTGGAACTTTGCCATCAAAAATAGGCATCATGCCTTGACTTGCATTCTTAAAGGAATAAATACAGGCTTCCTCTGGAATGATGTTATATTGCTTGTATAACATATAGACATAACACAATAGTTGGAATATTTTGTCTTTTTTGGTTTCAATGAGTAATTCGTCAAAACCATTAAATTTAAGTTGTGCTTTATCAACTTTACCTGTTTTATAATCAATAATTCTTAGTCGATTATTGATAAGGTCAATACGGTCTAAATTTCCCTTTAATACCACTGGAAAGGGAAGTTGATTATGAATTATTTCTACTCTTAGTTCTTGTTCAAGTCCTTCAATTATAATGTCATTAGAACCTAACTTTTGCATTTCATGTTCTATAAACTTTTGGAGGTACTTTTTAGTCACCTCATAAGCCAATAGGTTTTTACCTTTAAAAATAGTGCCATCCTTGTAAATACTTGCAAAAGACTGCTTTAACAAAACTTCTAACATTTCAGTCATTTTTTGAAGGTGCTCTAACTTTAATGGTGTTTTTAAATAAGGTTTATAGAGTTCTTCTAGGGTTTCATGAATCACAGAACCAAGTGTATTGGCGGCAATCTGTTCCTCCACCTCTTCAACGCCATGAATTTTTAAAACCCTTTGATAATAAAACTGTAACGGATTTCGAATATAGGTAGCCAATGAAGAAGGCGAAAAACCAGTTTGAGCAATTTCGTTTACTCTTACCAAAAATTTTGGAGTTTTTTCAATGGTCTTGGGTTCATTTAATAAACCAGGAACTTTAGCGGCGTAGGTGGTCTGTATTAATTCATGATTAGGAAGACTCTCGACTTCAAGTTGGGTGATGAATCGACTTTTTTCGCCTTGTTCAAGTCCTTCGGATTCAGTGTTGTATATGAGGAAAACATTCTTTGCTCTTTTGATTAAATTGTAAAAATGATAGGTATAGACAGCATCTTTTTCTTTAAATGTTGGCAACCCTAACTCTCTTTTGACATCATGTGGAATAAACGTTTGAGGACTCTTTCCGGCTGGAAAAGTGCCTTCATTAACAGATGTAATGATGACATTTTCAAAATCGAGAACCCTACTTTCCAATATTCCCATTATTTGAAGACCTTCAAGCGGTTCGCCCTCAAAAGAAACATCTGCATTTTCGGTAGTTTCCCTAAATAATTCATACAACGTTTTTAAATTAAGGACCTTCTGGTGTTCATTGGCATAAATAAGAAGTTTTTGAATTGAAACATATAAGGAATAAACAAAGGCTATGGTAACTTTTTGTTCTTTCTCTTCTTTGAGATACTTTCTAATTGCTAACAAAATTCCGTTGATGTTTTGAAGCACTTCTGGAGCAGACCCTTCCCATGGCTTAAATATAAAATTGAACATATCATCCTTAAATTCTTGTAATTCATATAGTTTTGAAAAGGTCAAAAAACTAATATTATTTTTTTTGAGGTGATTAACGAGTTGCATAGAATTAAAAAAACTATTTAAAAGCGGATGACTGAGCACTTCTAAAACATCTTTATGATAAAAAATAGCATTTGATCGATTTCGCTTTTGAGCATTGAGTTGCATTTTAAAAATCTTATGAATAAGAATTTGTACTGGATTGCTCTTTCCAGAAAAAGACATTGTAATATTCATGGAAGGCAATTCAGAAGGTAATGAATGGAGTACAGGAATCAACAAGTTTTCATCTCCTAACACCAATGCTGTTCGTTCTAAGTTTACATTTACCTTCATTAATTCATCAACTATATCCCCTGCAATTCTAGCTTGGCCTACAGATTTTGGGGTGCCAATAATGTGAATTTTTTTGTCAAATGAAAAGCACTGGTTCATCCAATCAAAAGGATGTGTTTTGTAATGAGGCCATTCGCTTTTGTGCTTTCTTAAAAACAAACCTGCATCATGGTAAGGATCATTAAGAAAAAAAGGGTCGGCATCCCAAATAACTTCTGCCAGACCTGTAGATTGAAGCTTTTGAAAAATAGTCTCCTCGGCTTTATTTAATGCATTAAAACCTGCAAACACGAATTTTTGATTGTTATTCGTTGCTATATAATTACTAAGTTGATTTACCGCTTCACGATACACGATTCCCTGATAACCCAACGACTTACTTGTTAGATGCTCATAAAAAGTTTTATATAGTTTGGGAATGAGGTCCCAAAATTGTAGATAATTTTTAATGAGATGGGTCGTTTCATTTGGCTCAAGGTTCCAACGTTTCAGTGCATCAATTTCTTTTAAATAGCTAAACACCTTATTGGGTTCAATAAAATATCGATCAATCTCATTAAAATCGTTTAACAAAGTTCCTGCCCATTTTGAAAAGGATTCAAAATCTTCTTTTTGGCTTTCAGGCACAATGCTGATATAGGTTTGATATAATTGTAATAATACATCAGGTTTTTCTAAAGTTTTTATTCTTGAGATTTCCTCAATAAAGTTTTCAATGCTTATAATTTTTGGTGAAAAAACAACTTTATCCGCCACCTTTTGAAGTGATTTCAATAGAAATACTCTACTTCTTTTGCTGGGAAGAACCACTGTCAATTCCCTGTTATCCTTTATATAGTTATCCCAAAGGTGTTGAGCTAAACGATCTAAAAAAGGTTGATTTGTCATTTTATAAAAATAAAAAAACGCCCTGAATTCTCAGGGCGTTTTTGCAAAGAATATTTTAAAGTATATTACTTGATAACTTTAATTTCAGTTCTTCTGTTTTGAGCTCTTCCAGCAACAGTTTTATTGTCAGCAACTGGATTGTTTGGACCAAAACCTTCAGATGATAATCTTGAAGCACTAACTCCATTGGCGATTAACCAATTTTTTACAGATGCTGCTCTGTCGTCAGAAAGTTTCATATTCATTTCAAGTTTACCAGTACTATCTGTGTGACCTTCAACTTTGAATTTAGCTGTTGGGTACTCATCCATGATTCTTTTGATTGCAGAAAGCGTTTGCTCAGAGTTTAATTTGATAGTAGATTTACCTGTATCAAAGAATATCGCTTTAGCAAATTCATTCAACTGCTTTACAACTTCTTCAGAAACTTCAGGACATCCTTGATTAGAAGCAGGTCCTGCTTGGTCTGGACACTTATCATCTTTATCTGGAACACCATCTCCATCTCTATCTGGCCATGGACAACCTTGGTTTTCTTTTGGTCCTTTTTCATTAGGACATCTGTCTAAATTATCTGGAACACCGTCTCCGTCAGTATCAGGACATCCTTGGAATTCTTTAAGACCTGCCACTTCTGGACAAGCATCATCTTTGTCAGGAATACCATCGCCATCTGTATCAGGACATCCTTGGAATTCTGGTAAACCAGCTTCGTTTGGACATGCATCATCTTTATCTGGAATACCGTCACCATCTGTATCAGGACATCCTCTAAATTGTGGAAGGCCTGGTTCGGTTGGACAATCATCATCTTTGTCATAAATTCCATCGCCGTCTGTATCTTTACCACCAAATTTGAAGGTTAAACCTGCAAAGTGCTGTAAATGCGTTGGGATGTCAACATTAGGAACTCTAGTGTCATCAAACGAATGCTTATATGTACTTCTAAAAGATAGACCTACGTTTTCGTTGAACCAAAAGTTAATTCCTAAACCTCCATTAACTGTACCAGCACTAGCATCACCTAAAAAGGTATAACCACCACCCACATGTGCAGAAGGCTCAATAAACTTAAAGAAAGTACCAAAACTGTAATTGATAACCCCATCAACACCATAATACATAAGGTCTCCAGGATTTACAACTTCAAAATCGGCTGGTTTCATTCTTGGAAGAACTACCTTGTCAATTCTGTTTACAGAACCCGTAATTCCAAATGAAAAATTACCACCAACGTAACGAGAAACGTTTACGTAAGATAGCGAAGGAAGAATGTTCCAAAAGTCTCTGGCATTAAAATACTCAGAAAACTGATTTTGAAAACTTTCAGCAGCACTTACCCTTGCTCCGTCTACGGCGTTGGCACCGATTGTTACAGACCATGGGTTATTACTGTCCTGGGCACTGGCGTTAATTCCAACCACCAGTAAAACAGCAACAAAAAGTTTGTTTAGATGTTTCATACTTGATTTGTTTTGATTACAATACATTGTTAAATTAGTGCAAAAATAGACTGTTTTCGTTAATCTGCAAAAAAACACGTTAAAATAATCTTTAAATAGTGTATTTTCTTTAAACAACGTTTAGTTTTTTACCCACTTTTGTAAACGCATTGATACATTTATCTAGATGTTCTTTGGTGTGAGCCGCTGATAATTGCACTCTAATTCTCGCCTTATCCTTTGGTACCACTGGGAAAAAGAACCCAATCACATAGATACCTTCTTTGAGTAGCTCATTGGCCATTTCTTGTGAAAGTTTTGCATCATAAAGCATCACTGGAACTATGGCAGAATATCCATCAATGATGTCAAAACCTGCTTCTTTCATTCCTTTTTTGAAATATTCTGTATTCCACTTGAGTGTTTCAATCAAAGAATGGTCACTTTCCAATAATTCAAACACTTTAATTGAAGCTCCCACTATCGAGGGTGCTAAAGAATTTGAAAAAAGATAAGGTCTTGATCTTTGTCTCAATATTTCAATAATTTCTCTTTTGGCAGTAGTATAACCTCCCATAGCACCGCCAAGGGCTTTGCCAAGAGTTCCAGTGATGATGTCCACCCTACCCATCACTCCTTTGGCTTCAAGGGTTCCTTTTCCTGTGGCTCCTATAAAACCTGTTGCATGACACTCATCCACCATAACCATGGCATCATAGGTATCTGCTAAATCACAGATTTTATCCAAAGGGGCCACAAGACCATCCATAGAGAAAACACCATCGGTTACAATTAGCTTAAACCTCGCCCCTTTTTCATTGGCTTTGATGAGCTGTTGTTCTAGATCTGCCATATTGTTATTTTCATAACGGTATCGAGCAGCTTTACACAACCTAACACCATCTATAATAGAGGCATGATTCAAACTGTCTGAAATAATGGCGTCTTCTTCTCCCAACAAAGGCTCAAATACTCCGCCATTAGCATCAAAAGCTGCTGCATACAATATAGTGTCTTCTGTGCCATAAAATGCTGCGATTTTTTGTTCCAATTCCTTGTGAATATCTTGTGTGCCACAAATAAAACGAACAGAAGACATACCAAAGCCGTGGGTGTCTAATGTATCTTTTGCAGCTTGGACAACCTCAGGATGCGAAGAAAGGCCCAGGTAGTTATTGGAACAAAAATTCAAAACAGTTTCACCCGTTGAAATTTTAATTTCAGCTCCTTGTGGCGAAGTAATGATTCGCTCCTTTTTGAACAATCCATTCTCTTCAATGGTTTCAAGTTCTTTTTTTAAATAATCTTTAATGGAACCGTACATATATATATTTTTTGCAAAAATAAGATTTTAAATAGTATTGACTAGGAAGCTACGTTAATGATTTTTATGGGATCCGAGAGATACACCAAATAACATGCGGACACTTCAAAACCCATCTGAGAAAGCAAATCTGAATAATTAGTCAATTGATTTATATGTGATTTGTTCTCTGTTCCAGTTTTGTAATCGATAAGTATCGCTTTGTTGTCTTTTGTAATTTCAACTCTGTCTGGTTTATAAATTCCCGATGTTGGAACAATAATTTCCCTCTCATTATATATAGTATTGCTTTCTATAAAAAACCGATTCAAATTGGGATGATTAATGATTCGATCAACATCTAAAACTACTTTATCTTCCAATTCTTTGGGTATAAAACCTTCGGCAATAGCGGTTGCAACAACATTTTTATATTCAGAACCAATGGTAATCTTGCTCATAATTTTATGAATTAAATTACCATAATCAATTGCTTTTTGTCTCTCTGACCCCCACATCATGCCTTCTTTGGTGGCAATTTTAAGATTTTCGAGTGAAGTGGTGTATTGATGCACGGGCAGATCACTCACTTCTTGTGATGCTTTTGAAGTTTCAGATTTCCTTTCAGGGTTTCCGAATTCATATTCAAGCTTATTAATGTCAAAGACATCATTCTTCATTAAATAACCGATAAAAAACTCAGACATATTGTTTTTTTGAGGAACTCCATCTTTTATATTCAAAGAAGAAATAATAAAAAGTTGTTCAACAGCTCGAGTGAGGGCAACATAAATAACATTAATATTATCGAGTAAGGTTTCTTCTCTTTTTTCTAAATAAATCGTTTGTGCCTCTTCACCATACTCCTCAACTGCTTTTTTTTGGTCTATGAGTACTTTTGGCACTTCTGAATCAATTTCACTAGTCACCCACAACTTGTCTTTTCTGCTTATTGAATAATTTTCCTCAGCAAATGGAAAAATAACCACTGGGAATTCTAAGCCTTTCGACTTGTGAATGGTCAATAATGTAACTGCATTTTTTCCTTGAGGAATGGAAATGGAAAATTTTTCTTTCTGACTCTCCCAAAACTTTAAAAAGTCTGCAACTCCAGCTTTATTTTTCACTTCTTGCTCCAAGACCCTATCCAAAAAATCCTGAACATAAGCATCTCTTTTTTCAAAGGATATCATCT
The DNA here is from genome assembly GCA_046293575.1 of Flavobacterium sp. Classification (GTDB taxonomy): domain Bacteria; phylum Bacteroidota; class Bacteroidia; order Flavobacteriales; family Flavobacteriaceae; genus Flavobacterium. The sequence goes on from JBKBOP010000003.1 coordinate 25,851, forward strand.
TCATGATCAAAAACTCTACGGTTTCATAGAGTGTTTTTCTCTGTAATCCTTGAATGGAAAGATGAAGATTTTTTTCTGAAAACCAATCATCTAACTGATTATTAACCAAAGCTGTCATCCCTTCGGCAATAAAGTCATGAACTTGTTCTTTTCCAAAATGTTCAGTACCCAAGTAGTATAAAACCTCTGCTAAGGCTTCCTCGTTTTCTGTGTATTCAATAAATTTCAAAAAAGAAATTAAAAAAGCAACTTCCTTACTAAGAGAAATCATCAATGACTCTGAGGACAACACTGGAATTTCATTTTGAACTAAATAACCCGCCAAGAGAGTTCCAACCTTATTTTTTCGGGTTAAAATTGCAATGTCTTTATATTCAAAACCCTGATCAATGCATTTTTGAATCGTTTTTAGTGTGGGCAGCAAATACCGATCGGCACCTGTAACTTCTTCTTCATCTTCTTCACTTTTGCCTTTCTCAACAAATTGAAGGTTTACATAACCACCTGAAAGACCTCTGCTTTCTTGAAAACTATGTTTTTCATAGAGTTCTTTATAATCTGGATTTGATAAAAATCGTGAAATGTAATTGAAAAAACCATTATTAAAATGAATCACTTCATCATAGCTTCTCCAGTTGGTTTTTAAGTAAAAAACCTTTTTGTCAGGATTGATAAAAGGATTGACCTCTTTAGTGAGTTGTATGAGTTGTTCTGCTCTCCCCCCTCTAAATCTATATATGGATTGTTTTGGATCGCCAACAATCATTAAGGACCCCCTATCTCCATAGTGGTCTTCTGATGAAAGGCTATTATTAATGAGTGGTATTAAATTATTCCATTGCAGCACAGATGTGTCTTGAAATTCATCAATAAAATAATGTCTGTAGTATTCCCCTATCCTTTCATATATAAAAGGTGCGGGTTGATTTTGAAGTTCATTATGAATAATTGTATTAAAATCTGTGATGGAGAGCTGGTTTTTTTCGTTTAAAAGCTGACGTAATTCCTTGCTGATAAGTTGCAACAAAGACATGGGGGTGAGGTTTTTAAGTATCGCTTGAATTAACTCTCGTTGTCCTATAAAATCATATATCTTAAGGTTCATCTCCACCAAAAAGGGTTTTAGGGCTTCAATTTCAGATGGATTAGGAGCTGTTTTATTGACCTTAATTTGTTCGTCAGTGACATATTTTGTACTTGGAAACAAAAATGTATTTTGAATTTTTTCTAAACTTTTTGGATAATATTGACCACTAAACGAAGCTCTCTGAATGTTGTTTTTTTCAAAAGCTTCAAAAATGATGTCAACATATTTCTTAATTGAGTCTTCCAGAGCGTTCCTTTTTTTAAACAAATTCGTTTTAAAGGTTTCAAAAACCTCAAGTGATTTGCCTTCCAAAAGTTGAATTTCTTGTCTATGGTTTTCATTAATTAGCAGTTTCCCAACAGTATTCAAATCAAAGGCTATATCCCAAGATTTATCATCATCTGCTTTTTCTAATGAAAAGTCAACCAGTAACTTTGTCAATGCTTTATCCTCGCCTGCATTAGAAATAAGGGTCTCAACAGCTTCCTCAAGCAAAACTTCTGTTTGTAAGGTGATGTCAAAATTGGGCGAAAGACTTAGGTCAAAAGCAAAAGTCCTGATGACCTTGGACGTGAATTTATCAATCGTCATGACATCAAATGCCGCATAATTATGAATTATATTTTTAATTATTCTCCTAGATTTCTCCTGAACTTGATAGAAATCAAGACTAGTCTCAGCTATAACAACTTGCATCATATCTGTGGGTTTACCCTCGAATGAAGCAAATTCATGAAGATATGCTACGATTCTCTTTTTCATTTCAGCAACAGCCTTATTTGTAAAAGTTATTGCCAAAATGTGCCGATAGGCTTCATCGCTTGTTGAAGTAAGAATGATTTTTAAATATTCTTTGGCCAATGTAAAGGTTTTACCAGAGCCAGCTGAAGCGTCGTATATAGAAAATGCAGGTCTATTCAAAGGAAAAAGGGTTAGTTGTTAACTAATTCTTTAAAATAATGATATCCAAAGTTAATTGATTAAATTTGATGCTCCTATTTGTATAACTAAATTTTTAAACTATGAGCTTTGAATTACCTAAATTGCCTTATGCATTTGATGCTTTAGAGCCGCATATTGATGCCAAAACCATGGAAATTCACCACGGGAAACATCATGCCGCGTATACCAACAATTTGAATGCTTCCATTAAGGGTACGGACATGGAAGGGAAAACCATTGAGAATATATTAATCAATCTTGACAAAAGCAATGCTGCTGTGAGAAATAACGGTGGTGGTTATTATAACCACAATTTGTTTTGGACGGTAATGAAACCTGGCGGTGGTGGCTCACCAACAGGTGAATTGGCTGCTGCTATTGATAGGGATTTTGGAACTTATGATGAATTTAAAGCAAGATTCTCTAAGGCTGCTGCCACACAATTTGGCTCAGGTTGGGCTTGGTTGTGTGTGCAAGAAGGTGGCAAATTAGATGTTTGTGGAACTCCAAACCAAGACAATCCTTTAATGCCTGGAGTTGGTTGCGGTGGAACTCCAATCCTTGGACTTGACGTTTGGGAACATGCTTATTACTTAAATTATCAAAACAGACGTCCAGATTATATCGAAGCTTTCTTTTCTGTTATCAATTGGGAAGAGGTGTCAAGGAGATATGCTATTGAAAAATAAAGATTTCATTCTTTAAAAGTATAAGCAGTGCCCTTCGCACTGCTTTTTTTATAAAATAAAAAAGGTGGAATTGCTTCCACCTTTTTTGCCCCAAATCTACCATAAACTTAACCGTGCGTACTATGGTAAATGCAAATTTATGGAAGTTTATGTTCCTGATATCCAAAAATTAATGTAAAAATGATGTAAAAGCCTCAATTAGAGGTAAAATAGTAGGTTTTGAGGGTTAATTTAACATTTTGGAGTCCATAAAAATAAAAAAGGTGGAATTGCTTCCACCTTTTTTGCCCCAAATCTACCATAAACTTAACCTACTAATGCTATGGTAATTCAAATTTATACTAAGATGATTCAGACTACAAAAAAATCAGATGAAATGCATTAAAAATCGTTAAAAAACAAATTATATTATTAATAAGCCCTTGCATCTTTGCCTTCATAAAAATTCATAAATGCTTTATTAACCACTCGATTACCACCGGGAGTTGGGTAATCACCCGTAAAATACCAATCTCCTGTGTTTTTCGGGCAGGCTTTATGAAGGCTTTCAACGGTTTGAAAAATGATTCTTACATCTGCTTTAATTTCATCACTACTCAATAAAACGGCCATTTTATCTGAAATTTGTTGGTCGCTGAAAGGTGAGTAAATTTCCTTTACATAATTCTGTACTTCAGAGTCTTCAAAAAACTCTTGAGATTTACATTTTTTATACACGTCTTCAATAATATGATAAGTGCCAAAATCTTTATGAAGTTCTAAAGCGGCTTTAAAAGCAATCAACCCCTCCAATTTTGCCATATCAATACCATAACAATCTGGGTATCTAATTTGTGGGGCAGAAGAAACAATCACAATTTTTTTGGGATGCAATCGGTCCATCATCCTGATGATACTCTTCTTTAAGGTAGTACCTCTAACAATACTATCATCTATAATGACCAAATTATCTTCTGGTTTGATGACACCATAGGTCACATCGTAAACATGAGTTACTAAATCATCTCTACTACTGTCTTCTGTTATAAAAGTTCTAAGCTTCGCATCTTTAATGGCCACTTTTTCCATTCTTATTTTCACAGAAAGAATTTCTTCAAGTTTCTCCTTGGTAAGTGTTTTTCTATTGTCAAGTATGTACTTGTTTTTCTTCTGGTTTAAAAAATCATTGGCTGCCTCCACCATCCCATAAAAAGAAGTTTCAGCGGTGTTGGGGATATATGAAAAAACGGTGTTTTCCGTATCATGATTAATGGCTTCCAAAACAGAAGGTAATAAAAACTTTCCTAGATTTTTTCGTTCTTGATAGATTTCTGCATCACTTCCTCTTGAAAAATATATCCTTTCAAAGGAACATGATTTTTTTTCAAAGGGTTCCAAAACGGGTTCAATGGATAAATGTCCACTTTTTTTAATAATAAGGGCATGACCAGGATCAAGTTCTTTTACTCCTTCAAAAGGTATGTTGAAAACGGTTTGAATAACGGGTCTTTCTGAAGCAACCACTGCCACTTCTTCATCTTCATAAAAATAGGCCGGTCTAATACCCGCTGGGTCTCTCAACACAAAAGCATCTCCGTGTCCAATCAATCCTGCTATTGCAAAACCTCCATCCCAATTTTTGGAGGCTTTCTTTAAAATCTTTGCCACATCGAGCTTTTCAGCAATTATGGAGGATGCTTCTCTTTTGGAAAACCCATTATTTTTACATTCTTGATATAACTCGATGACTTCATCATCTAAAAAATGGCCAATTTTTTCCATGACCGTTACCGTGTCAGATAACTCTTTTGGATGCTGTCCTAATTCTACTAAACTTTGAAAAAGTTCGGCAACATTGGTCATGTTAAAATTTCCAGCCACTATCAGATTTCGGTGCATCCAATTGTTTTGTCTGAGAAATGGATGTACGCTTTCAATGCTATTTTTCCCGAAAGTACCATAGCGAACATGTCCTAAGAAAAGTTCACCCACATATGGTAAATGTTGTTTCTGCCAGCCCACATCATTTTCTTTTTCTGGATGGTTCGCCAATTCCTCATTAATTCTCCCATTGATTTGAGAAAACACATCAATAATAGGTTGAGATTGATTGGATCGTACCCTGCTGATGTATCTCTCTCCGGGGTTCATGTCAAATTTAATACTAGCAAATCCCGCTCCGTCTTGACCTCTGTTGTGCTGTTTTTCCATCAAAAGATACATCTTCTGAATGCCATAAAAAACAGAACCGTATTTTTCTTTATAAAAATTTAGCGGTTTTTTTAACCTTAATAAGGCAATGCCACACTCGTGTTTAATAGCGTCACTCATGGTGTTATAGGATATTTTAAAAACAAAAAAAGCCCCAAAAATGGGGCATACTATTATTGTAAAGTGATGTCAAATTGTGTAAGTGATCGAAACTGTTTGAGTCGCTCATAAACTTCTTCCTTGTTTAAATGCTGCATTCTATCTGTCCCAAACTTTTCCACACAGAAAGAAGCTAAGTTTGATCCATAAATGATTGCATTTTTCATGTTGTCAAATGAAATATTTTGACTTTGTGCAAGATAACCGGCAAAACCTCCTGCAAATGTATCGCCAGCTCCGGTTGGGTCAAAAACCTCTTCCAAAGGTAAGGCCGGGGCAAAGAAAATTTCATTATTATGGAACAACAATGCTCCATGTTCACCTTTTTTAATGACCACGTATTTGGGTCCCATTGAGTGTATTTTGGCAGCCGCTTTGACTAAAGAATATTCACCTGAAAGCTGTCTTGCCTCTTCATCATTAATGGTAATTACATCCACCCTATGAATGACTTCAAGAAGTTCAGGTAATGCACTATCCATCCAGTAATTCATCGTATCAAGCACGATTAACTTGGGTGTATGGGTGAGTTGATCCAACACACTCATTTGAACAAAAGGGTGTAAATTTCCCAACATGACAACATCTGCATCTTTAAAATGAGTTGGAACAACCGGTTTGAAATCAGCCAAAACATTGAGTTGGGTTTCCAAAGTATCTCTTGAATTCAAGTCATTATGGTACCTTCCTTTCCAAAAAAAGGTTTTGCCACCCTTAACAACATCAATACCTGAAATATCAATGCCGCGTTCTGTTAACAAATTCAAATAGTTTTCAGGAAAATCTTCCCCAACCACCGAAACTATTGCTGACTCAACATCAAAAAAAGAAGCAGACAGTCCTATGAAAGTAGCCGCTCCGCCTAGAATTTTATCTGTCTTTCCAAAGGGTGTTTCAATTTCATCAAAAGCAACTGTTCCAACAATCAGAAGTTTGTTCATGTGCATAAATTAAAATGAAGTGCAAAGATACTTCTTTACATTGAAGTTTAAAAACTAAAACATCCTTGCATCTGAAGTTTCGTAAAACGAATCTACAGATAGATTCGGCAAAGCGGAAGCCTCAACCGCCAATACATCACAACGTTCGTTTTGCGGATGGTTATTATGTCCTTTTATCCATTTAAAATTCACTTTGTGCTGTCGATAGATTTTTAGAAATCGCATCCATAAATCAGGGTTTTTTTTGCCTGTAAACCCTTTCTTTTCCCAGCCAAAAACCCATTTTTTTTCAACAGCATCTACCACATATTTAGAATCTGAAACCACCAAAACATGAGTCATTGGGTTTTTTAGTTGTTCCAAGGCCACAATAACAGCCATTAATTCCATTCTATTGTTGGTGGTCAGTCTGAATCCCGCTGAAAACTCTTTTATGTAGGGTTTTCCCACCCACTCCATGACGATACCATATCCGCCCGGACCTGGATTCCCTTTGGCGGCACCGTCAGTGTATATGTGTACTTGATGGTTCAACTCAACAGGTTTTCAATTGTTTGTGGAAAATATTCATGTTCCAAACTTTGAACTTTAGCGGCTATTGCCCCGGTTGTCAAACAATCAACAATGTTTGTTTTTGCTTGAAATAAAATTGCTCCTTCATCATAATGTTCGTTGACAAAATGAATGGTGATTCCAGTTTCAGATTCTTTATTATCAAGAACTGCTTGATGGACTTTCATACCATACATGCCTTTCCCACCATATTTTGGGAGTAAAGAAGGATGAATATTGACTATTTTGTTAGGGAACGATTTCACTATGTGTTCAGGTATTCTCAATAAAAAGCCTGAAAGTATGATAAGCTCAGGTTGAATCTCATTTAAATACCGTAAAACATCACCTGAGTGTAACGCTTCTTTGGTAAATAAAGTAACTGAGATATTAAATTTTGAAGCTTTTTCAACAACCCCTGCTGTTGGATTATTACAAAATAATCCTGCCACCTTAATGCTGTTGCTTTTTTGAAAGTGTTCAAAAATTTTTTGAGCATTTGAGCCATTTCCAGACGCAAAAACAAGAATTTTTTTCATTTTTTTATCCCTTGTTGAAGAGTACAAAAAAACAAATTTTTATCTGTAAAATAGGCATTTCAGAAGCATTTCTTAAATTTTACGTGAAATGTAAAAGTCATATTTCCATTTGAAACTGTTGTTTTACAATAAAGTTTTTTATTTTTGCAGACAATTAAACTAAAATTTAGAAATTATGTCAGACATTGCATCAAGAGTAAAAGCGATTATCGTAGACAAATTAGGTGTTGACGAAAACGAAGTTGTGGCTGAAGCAAGCTTCACAAATGATTTAGGAGCTGATTCACTAGACACTGTTGAGCTAATCATGGAATTCGAAAAAGAATTTGACATTCAAATTCCAGATGATCAAGCTGAAAACATCGCTACAGTTGGTCAAGCTATTTCTTATATCGAAGAAGCAAAAAAATAATAACCTATTCACATCCCGCCTCAAAAAAAGGGGCGGGTGTTATTATTTAGAATCAATTGACAATCAATTAATCAAAAATATTCTAACCCTGATTTTTTAAATCTTTAAAATTTCGGGGTTTTTTCTTTATATTCGTACTCATAAATAGCATAAAAATGGAGTTAAAAAGAGTCGTCGTCACTGGCTTAGGAGCCCTAACCCCTATAGGTAATACCATTGAAGAATATTGGAATTCACTCGTAAATGGCGTTAGCGGTGCTGCACCCATAACCTATTACGATACAGAAAAACACAAAACAAAGTTTGCTTGTGAGGTGAAAAACTTCAATATTGAAAATTTTATCGATCGTAAAGAAGCTCGTAGAATGGATAAATTCGCACAGTATGCTGTTGTAGCTAGTGACGAAGCTATCAAAGATGCGGGATTAAACGATAAAAATGTTGATAAATACAGAGTGGGTGTTATTTGGGGTGCGGGTATTGGTGGTTTGGAAACTTTTCAAGAAGAAGTTTTATATTATGCTAAAGGTGATGGTACTCCTAAATTCAATCCTTTCTTTATCCCAAAAATGATTGCTGATATTGCCCCTGCTCATATTTCTATGCGAAATGGATATATGGGTCCTAACTATACTACCGTTTCTGCCTGTGCCTCCTCAGCAAATGCTATGATTGATGCTTTTAATTACATACGTTTGGGAATTTGTGATGTCATAATTTCTGGAGGTTCTGAAGCAGCTGTTACTATTTCTGGAATGGGAGGATTTAACTCCATGCATGCATTATCAACTTTAAATGATACGCCACAAACAGCGTCAAGACCTTTTGATGCCACTCGTGACGGCTTCGTTTTAGGTGAGGGAGCAGGTGCGTTGGTTTTAGAAGAATATGAGCATGCAAAAGCCAGAGGTGCAAAAATTTACTGCGAAATTGGTGGTGGCGGAATGTCCTCTGATGCCTATCATTTAACGGCTCCACATCCGGAAGGGATTGGTGTCATTGCCGTTATGAAGAATTGTTTACGTGATGCAAAAATGCAACCAGAAGAAGTAGAACATATTAATACACATGGTACTTCTACACCCTTAGGTGATGTAGCAGAACTAAAAGCAATTAGTGCGGTCTTTGGAAATCATGCTAAATCCATTAATATCAATTCTACCAAATCAATGACAGGTCATCTTCTTGGAGCTGCTGGTGCCATTGAAGCCATAGCCTCAATTTTAGCAATTAAACATGGAATAGTCCCGCCAACGATTAATCATTCTGTGGTTGACGAAAACATCAATCCTGATTTGAACTTGACATTAAACAAAGCCCAAAAAAGAGACATAAAAGTGGCTATGAGCAATACTTTTGGTTTTGGAGGCCACAATGCTTGCATTTTATTTAAAAAAGTTGAATAATACTCTATGAGTCTTATAAAAAAAATATTTACAACCTCCCGTCCTCAAGAAGGCGGGATTTTTTTTGAGCAACTTCAATCCATTTTAGGTTTTAAACCAAAACAAGTGGACATCTATAAAAAAGCATTCGTACATCGATCCAGCAACAGAATAGATGAAAAAGGTCAAGCCATCAATTATGAGCGTTTAGAGTTTCTCGGAGATGCCATGTTAAGTGCTGTGATTGCATCTCATTTATATCAAGAAGTCCCACACGGCGACGAGGGATATCTCACTAAAATGAGATCTAAAGTGGTGAGTAGAGAGCATTTAAACGAATTAGGAAAAGATTTGAATCTTATTAAATTTATTGACAGTAAAGTGTCTCCCCAACATTTTGGAGAAAACATTCATGGAAATATTTTTGAGGCTTTAATTGGTGCCATTTTTTTGGATAAAGGATATACCTTTTGTGAAAAGTTCATCCATAAAAAAGTAATTATTCCTTATGTGGACATTGCAAAATTGGAAGGTAAAGTGATTAGCTACAAGAGCTTAGTGATAGAATGGTGTCAAAAGCACAAAAAAACCTTTGTATACAATTTCTTTGATGATAATGGCAATGATGGTCAGAAGTTCTTTGGAGTAAAACTTTTAATTGATGGTGCTATCATATCCAAAGCAAGAGCCACCTCAAAAAAGAAAGCAGAAGAAACCGCTTCCAAAAGAGCATATTATGCTTTGCAAGAAAAAATTGATAGAAAAGGATAAGCAACGACTCGCAATCGATTTCGTTTATAATTTTTAGTTAAGAGGTTTTCAATGCCGTTGATTCTATTTCATAAATACTATATTTACATCTTATATTTGAGTAATAATGGCCGTTTATAAACTATCCATTGACGACTGGCAAGAGTCCCATTTTGAACTAATTGCTATTCATACTTCGTTAGAAAATTTTCGTTTAGCGTTTTTTATGAACCGTGAGCTACAAATTCTGTTGAACAGAGTGAAATCATCACTAAAAATCGCATCCAATCCGGTTATTCACCATTTCAATCGGTTTGAATTCACAGATGATAAAAATGATATTTCATGGTTCCTGCTGGAAAACAAATCGTTACATCAAACCCCAAGTAAAAACACTTCCGGTCTTTTCGCTAAAAACGAAATGATGTCTTCAACACAATTTTTAATCCCGGAAGCCAAAAAAGCTGATTTTATATTTAAAATTGAAGGAGAAAAATTTCAAATTAACTCAAAAACAATTTGTCAAAAAATAAAAAATATACCCATGGTGACTATGGTATATCCATTAGACTCACAAAAAATAAAATTTAAAAACCATCTAATTCTTTCATAAAATGCCAAAAAGTAAAAAAACTAAAATTGTTGCCACTCTCGGGCCAGCTTGTAGTTCTAGAGAAGTCATCAAAAACATGATTGATGCGGGAGTGAACGTGTTTAGAGTTAATTTTTCACATGCTGATTATGAAGATGTTAAAGAACGCATTGATATCATTAGAAGCCTT
>JBKBOP010000003.1:36376-51818 GCA_046293575.1 Flavobacterium sp.
ATTTGGCTATACCACAGGAATTCTAGCTGATTTACAAGGCCCAAAATTACGAGTGGGTGTGATGAAAGAAGATGTAGTGGTGCATCCTGGTGATATAATAACATTTACTACCGCTGAAGATATTCTTGGAACAGCCCAGAAAGTCTATATGAATTATAAAGAATTTCCAAGTGACGTGAATCCTGGAGAAAGAATTCTTCTGGATGATGGTAAGTTAATTTTTCAAGTACTTGAAACGGACAAAAATACGGAAGTAAAGGCCGTGGTAATACAAGGAGGTCCTCTCAAATCCAAAAAAGGTGTTAATCTTCCCAACACGAAAGTTTCTCTACCAGCACTAACCGTAAAAGATATAAAAGACGCACATTTCGCTATTGAAAATAAAGTGGACTGGATTGCTTTGTCATTTGTTAGAACTTCTCAAGATTTAGAGGAGCTTCAAGATTTGATTGCAAAATATTCTAGCTATAAGATTCCTATTATAGCAAAAATTGAAAAGCCTGAAGCGGTTGAAAACATTGATAAAATAGTAGCTTTTTGTGACGGTTTGATGGTAGCTCGTGGCGATTTAGGAGTTGAGATTCCAGCGGAAGAAGTGCCTTTAATTCAAAAGAAGTTAATACATAGAGCAAAAACGGCTAGAATACCTGTGATCGTAGCTACCCAAATGATGGAAACCATGATCACCAGCCTCACTCCAACTAGAGCAGAAGTGAACGACGTGGCGAATTCTGTAATGGACGGTGCTGATGCAGTGATGCTCTCAGGTGAAACTTCTGTGGGGAATTATCCAGTGCAAGTCATTGAGACCATGACCAAAATTATCACTTCAGTTGAAGATAGCCCGTTGATTCAAGTGCCTCAAAATCCACCTCATATCAGAACAAAAAGATTTATTACTAAATCGGTTTGTTATCATGCTGCTGTGATGGCCAACGAAATCAAGGCAAAGGCTATTTCTACTTTAACGAATAGTGGATATACCGCCTTTCAAATCTCCGCCTGGAGACCTAGTGCTCATGTAATGGTCTTTACCTCCAACAAACATATCTTAACGCAGTTAAGCCTGTTGTGGGGAGTACGATCGTTTTATTATGACAAATTCGTTAGCACCGATGATACGGTTGAAGATGTCAACAGAATTGCCAAAGAAAAAGGCTTTGTACAAAAAGGGGATATGGTGGTGAACCTTGCGGCCATGCCGGTTGCCGAAAAAGGGATGGTGAACACTTTGCGAATTTCTGAAATTCTTTAAATTTGATACTAATATATTTTATAGGGCCTTTGTGCCCTATTTTTTGTAATAATTCTTTTTGAAGTACTGTTATTGAAGGGTTACCTGATTTTTAAAACTCAAATTTCAACTGAACCACCACCGCTTTTTTCTGTTCATTATTGAAATTACTCAATGAAATACCCAACAACCGCACCGATTCTTTTAATTTTTCTTGATATAGGAGTGACTTGGCAGCATCCAATATCAACGACTTGTCAGCAATAAAATAGAGTAGTGTTTTACTTCGGGTTTGTACGGTAAAATCTGAATACTTGATTTTTAAAGTGATGGTTTTTCCAGCTACTTTTTTCTTATGTAGTCTTCTTTCAAGCTCGTCTGCAATATGCTGTAATCGTTCCTCCATAAATACTTCAGAAGTCAAGTTGGCAGAAAAAGTGCGTTCTGCTCCCAATGATTTAGAAGCCTGAGGCGGTTTGACGGCACTGAAATGCAAACCTCTGGAAATATTATAATAATACTGCCCACTGTTTTTAAAATGCTTTTCCAAAAATTCAATCGATTTTGATTTTAAATCCAATCCAGTGTAAATACCTAATTGGTACATTTTCTCAGCTGTTACTTTTCCAATACCATGAAACTTTTTAACATCTAAGGGAGCTAAGAAAGCTTCCACATCTTCAGGATTCACCGTCTTTTGCCCGTTGGGTTTGTTATAGTCTGATGCAATCTTCGCCACAAATTTATTAATGGAAATACCCGCAGAAGCCGTCAATTGAAGCTCCTCATAAATGCGATGCCTTATTTCTTGAGCTAACATAGTCGCACTAGGATGTCCTTTTTTATTATGAGTCACATCCAAATAGGCTTCGTCAAGTGATAAGGGTTCCACCAAATCAGTGTACTCATAAAAAATCGTTCGGATTTTTCGTGATATGTCACTATAGCGTTCAAATCTGGGTTTGACAAAAATCAATTCCGGACACAATTTTTTAGCCAATACACCACTCATGGCACTTCTCACACCAAATTTTCTAGCTTCATAACTAGCTGCTGCAATGACCCCTCGTTGTTCGCTACCACCCACGGCAATGGGTTTTCCTCTGAGTTCAGGGAAATCCAATTGCTCTACAGATGCAAAAAAGGCATCCATGTCAATGTGAATTATTTTTCTCTGGGGTAATGCATCCATACTTTCACAAATTTATGGTATCTTTCCTTGATAGTTACAAAGACCTATGATTGAAATAGAACGCAAATTTTTAGTGACCTCAGATGCCTTTTTAAGGGAAGCGGTGAATAGTTATCGCATTTCACAAGGATACTTAAACACCAACCCCGAAAGAACCGTAAGGGTGCGTCTCAAAGATAAAAAAGGGTATATCACGATTAAGGGCAAAAGCAATGCAGAAGGAACCACCCGAAGTGAATGGGAATATAACATCCCTGAATCGGACGCCAAGGAACTTTTAAAAGTGTGCGAACCAGTAATTATCGAAAAAGTGCGGTATGAAATCCCTTATGGACATCATGTGTTTGAAGTGGATGTGTTTTTAGGGTCACATCAAGGTTTGGTAATTGCAGAAATTGAATTATCAGATGCTGATGAATCGTTCCCAAAGCCGGAATGGCTAGGCGAAGAAGTCACTGGAGACAACAAATATTACAATGCTTTTTTAAGTAAATCTGTATATCCGTTTGATTAAATAACTATTCTAAAACACCCATTAACATTACAGAAAATTGAGATAACTATGAAAAAATTGTATTTGCTATTGTTCTTTTTAAACGTTGCCGGTTATACTCAAAGCTACAAGTTTGGAGCTTATCATGCAAACTCCACATTCATAAAAGCGGAAGGCACCATTGTTATTAGTGATAAAAAAATTTCTATAGAATCCATTGCAAATAAAACCAAAACTGTTGTTGAATATGATGCGTTTAAAGACAAAACCGGCCTCATTTATGTAATTGACGGCACTATGATTCATACATTAACTTTTCTTGATGAGAAAGGAAAGAAAAAAGGCTTTGAACACGACACTGTTATCTTATTTACACTTGATAAAAGTAAAGATAATGCTCAGATTAAATACTACTGTACTTTATCGGACTAAATCACATAGGGTTAATTTCAAATGGAAGCATTCAAACAAGAACAAAACTACCTACGCTTCTATTTTCACTAATTTGAACTTTCCTCCACAATTTCAATAGTTACTTTCATCGTTCCATAACCATGATGTCGGGCAATATCTCTAAAAGCTTTTTTCGATAAATCTATTTCTCTGCCTTTTGCAAAAGGACCTCGGTCATTGATAGTCACCATCGTTGATTCTCCATTGGCTTCGTTAGTCACACGTACTTTAGTGCCAAAGGGTAAGGTTTTATGGGCAGCCGTGTACTTTTGATTGTTAAAAATATCACCACTTGCTGTTTTTCTTCCGTTAAACTTATCAGCATAATAGGAGGCATGGGCACTCCTTTTAAACAACTTAAAAGTACATTTTCCTAGAGTTTGTATGCTGTCTATTTTTGAAGAATCTTTATGGACAGAATCTTTAGGATTAAGATACCCTAAACCCGAAAACATAACGCCTTTTGGTCTCGGTATGACCATCATTGCTGTTAAAAACAACAACAAAAGGCTTAAAAACCACTTTTCAAAGGTTATTTTTCTGGTGACGCTCATAAAAAAGCTTTAAAATAAAAAAACCACGATCAAACGTGGTTTTTAAAATAATTTATATACCTAACCATGTTTTCCATGGTATTCTGGAGAGAATTAATATAAGACCTATGGCATAAAAAAATAAAATTTTTCTAAATTTCAACGTGCCTTCAACTTTTTTATGCTTAGACCATCCAATGGTTATTAATACAATAGCAATAATATTAATGAGCGGGTGTTCCAAAGATGTTAAACGAATCGCTGCATTCTTCATCTCTCCCAATTGTTCAAAACCTATTGGAGACACAAAATAAACGGCCAAGCCGAGTACTAATTGAATATGAGAAAAAATGAGAGCAAAGAGTGAAATTCTCAAATCTTTATCCGAAAACGGTTTTTTGGAACTATAACCTACTAAGGCATTCACCACAGCTATTAATAGTATAAAAATGGCTAAATAGGCCCACCAAGAGTGTAAATTTTGTAAAGTGTTGTACATTTTTTAAATTTTTGAATCTAACAAATATATGAAATTAAACAACCGATAATCAAACCTGTCTAGGACTCCCTGTGTTTCATGAAATGCTGAAAAAGAAATGTCGTAGAACTATCGTGCTCTTTTAGGTTCCCACTGTGCATTTCTTCCAATAATCCATTGGCCAATTGCTTTCCTAACTCAACCCCCCATTGGTCATAACTAAAAATATTCCATAGTACACCTTGAACGAATATTTTGTGCTCATACATGGCAATTAATGACCCTAAGGTAGAGGGTGTAAGTTTTTGAATAAGGAAGGTGGTAGTTGGACGGTTTCCGGAAAACACTTTAAAAGGCAATAAAAAATCTGCTTTCTCACCGCTGATGCCTTGTTTTTCAAATTCTGTTTGGACTTGCTCTTCGGTTTTACCGTTGAGTAAAGCTTCGGTTTGGGCAAAGAAATTAGACATTAATTTATCGTGGTGGTCTTGCAAGCCGTGTAATGGTTTTACAAAACCTATAAAGTCTGTAGGAATCAACTTCGTACCTTGATGTAGTAATTGAAAAAAAGCATGTTGAGAGTTGGTACCGGGTTCACCCCAAATAATTGTTCCCGTTTGATAATTGACAGGATGTCCATCTCGTCCAATGCTCTTACCGTTACTCTCCATAATACCCTGCTGTAGATAAGGAGCTAGCTTTTGCAAATACTGCGAATAAGGAATAATCGCTTCCGATTCAGCTCCAAAGAAATTATTGTACCAAATGGTTAATAACCCCAACACTACAGGAATATTTTCTTCAAAAATGGATGATTTAAAATGCTCATCCATCTCATGGGCTCCTTCCAACAATGCTTCAAAATGGTCATATCCCACTGCTAATGCAATAGACAGCCCAACAGCACTCCAAAGGGAAAACCTTCCACCAACCCAATCCCACATCGGGAAGACGTTGTCTGGATGAATTCCAAATGCTGTAACATTTGTTATATTGGTGGAAACAGCTACAAAATGACGGGCTACTTCCTCCTGAGAAGCAGTTTGCAAAAACCACTTTCTGATGGTTTCGGCATTGCTCAGGGTTTCTTGAGTGGTAAAGGTTTTGGAAACGATGACAAAAAGCGTCGTTTCCGGGTTCAGTTTTTTAAGCACTTCTTGTACATGATCGCCATCCACATTCGAAACAAAATGAACATTCAGATGATTTTTATAAAATTGCAATGCTTCCACTACCATCGCCGGGCCTAAATCAGAACCACCAATCCCGATATTGACTACGTCGGTTATCGTTTTACCGGTGTATCCTTTATGTTGACCGGAAATAATCGCCTCGGTGAATTTTTTGATTTTGTTTTTTACCTCAAAAACTTCAGGTATAACATTCTTCCCATCTACCAAAACTTCTACAGTAGCAGGAGCTCTTAATGCCGTGTGAAGTACTTCGCGATTTTCGGTTTGATTGATGGCTTCTCCCGAAAAATATCTTTGTATTGCTTTTCCCAACTTCATTTCATGGGCAAAAACGAATAACTTTTCTAGGGTTTCTTCATTGATAATATTTTTGGAGTAATCTACTAAAAAATCATTCCAATGAAGGTGAAATTTTGAAGCTCTTTGTTCATCTTTCGAAAACAATTCTTGCATGGAAACCAATTGCATGTCTGCAAAATGTGCTCTTAACGAAGCCCAAGCTTCGGTTCCTGAGGGATTGTTATTTTCTAAGGCCATGATTTTTTATTGCAAATTTAGTCTTTAAAATTCTGGATAGCAATACTATCCAACGCTCTTTTCATGGGTTCCATTTGTTTCATGAATCGTGGCTTGTGTCGAGCGTCCATGGGCTCTGACTTGGTGGCTTTTTCTTGTAATGGATCCACTTGTTCTCCATTTTTCCAAAATCGATAACACACATGGGGGCCTGTTGCCAATCCAGTGCTCCCCACCAAGCCAATGACTTCTCCCTGAGATACCCTTTGTCCTTGTTTCACTAAAATTTTAGACATGTGTAAGTATTGAGTCGCATAGGTGCCGTTGTGTTTGACTTTTACATAATTTCCGTTGCCGGTAGTATAACCGGTTCGTTCCACAGTTCCTGAAGCTGTTGTTCTGATAGGCGTTCCATGGGGTGCAGCGTAGTCGGTTCCTTTATGAGCCTTCCAGGTCATTTGAACGGGATGAAAACGCTTGGGTGAAAACTTGGAGGTAATTCTAAAATAATCCAACGGTGCTTTCAAAAACATTGTTTTTAAAGCATTAGCATTTTCATCATAATATTCAACTTTATTGGATAATGTATCTTGTTTGAAAGGAAAAGCATAGAATTTTTTACCCTTGTGTATGAAAAAAGAGGCTTCCATCCTATCGACCCCCCCGTAAATGGTGTCATTGATGAATTTTTCATAAAAAGTAACCGCAAAACGATCTCCTTTTTGAATCTTAAAAAAGTCAATAGAATATTCAAATATTTTAGCAAGATTGTGAGCTAGAGAGGGGTCTGTTCCCGCTTTACTAATGGTTACAGAGAGGGAACCTTCAATTTCTGAAGCGATGACCCTCTTTTTATAGGTAACTGGTTTTTGTTTTTTATACCCTATGATGGAATCTCTTAAATCAACCACATAATAATTGATAGCGTCTGCTTCGTAGATAAAAGCTTTCATCGTATTCGGTTCGTTCTTGTCTAACAATACGGTGTAGGGTCTGCCAATTCTAAAGTTCTTAAAATTAATGGAATCTTTGACTGCCTCTGTAATTTGATGGGATTTTAAATCTCCTAATGAATAATTTTCAAGTAATTTTCCAAAAGTATCTCCACTTTTAATGGTGTCGTTTTGAACCTCATAGTGGTTTAATATAAAGCCAAAAGCCTCAACTAATTTTTCTTCGGGGGGTTCAGGGGTTTCAACGTTGGACTTTTTCTCATTTTGACATGAAATCAATGAAATAACCAATAAAGACAAAATAAAATAATACTTCAAAACATATTCTTTTACACATTAAACACTCTCTTGCTCTCCCCATTGTTCCAACTCCTCCTTTGACCATAACTCGGGAAAAAAGATACGTTTCTGATACTTGGGCAACATGTATTTTTTCCAATCGCTTCCGCCAGTGGCTTCTTTAGAGCCATGACCACTTTCAATATATTTTTTGGCGGCGTGAAAATGGCCCATCACCCAAGTAATGTTAACAGTATAATCATAATGACGCATCGCATTCACTAGTGTTTCATCCTTTTGATCAGCTTCTGGAAGTTGTTTAAATTTTCTCCAGAGGTTGATGGTGTTGTATTTCTCCATATACTCCACAAAGAGCTTTTTGTATTTTCTTTCAAACTCTTGAATGAGATAGGATTTCTCTCCTGTTTGATAGTCTTTACCACCCGCTTGCCAATATAAATGCTCTAAAGCATGCTCATACGGCGTATTTCTATCGATGGTTGCTCTAAAACGGTGGTCAATCAAATTAATCAAATCGGTAGAAGCAAACTCAATCAATCGGTATTGAGCACTTTGAAAACCGCTGGCGGGGGTCAATGTATTTCTGAATTTCATATACTGTTCTACCTCCATGCCCTCTTTCATGATATTGAATGAGGTGGTCAACATATCAAAATACCGGCTAATTCTCATAAGCTTTTCTGCAAAAAATGCCGTATCTGGTTGCTCACAACCGCATATTTGTTCCATCTCCCACAACACCATTTTAAAAAGCAATTCATTCACCTGATGGTACATTATAAAAACCATTTCGTCAGGCAAGGTGGTGCGTTGTATTTGAAGGTTTAATAAGGCATCGGTTTGTATATAATCCCAATAAGTAATGGGTTTCGCCCAAAGAAGTCCTTCTAAATGGACTTCTGTATTTTGTTTGATGCTTTTAAATTTATCGTCTAATAAATGTAAAAGTTCTTCTGTTTTTGAAGAAGTATCGTTCATTTTAGTTAGGTTATTTGTGTTTGACGGTGAAAGGATGCTTCAATCCTTTAAATTTTTCAATTTCGGCTTTTAAGGATCCCACCGCTAGGGAAGCCTTAATGCGAATGGGCAGACGGTTTTTATCATCTGAAATCCAAACGGTTAAACTTTCTTGCTCCTTGAAAACCCTACCGGATTGAACATACGGCTTAAACACCATCGTAGGCACCACCCCAAATTTAGTTTTTAAATCCTCTTTACCGGTATATTTTAACTTAAACTTGTACACCTCATCATCAAAAAACATATCAATCTCGATGGATTCACCCACTTTTAGAGTGTTGATTTTCGGATTATTTCTCAAGTAATAAAAAGTGGAAAGAATGTCTTGGATGTTTTCTGTAATCGGAAATACTTTCTCTGTTTTCTTTTTGTGGTCTTTAACCAAAACACTCTTTTTATCATGATCAAAGAAACCTTCTTGGTCTTTGGTATAACCTCCTTCATCAATCTTGCGAATAAAATGATAAGGCACCCCGGTTTCTTTATCAATATAGCTTTGATAATCATCCTCAACTTTAAAGAAAAACTTGGTCATGCCGGTGGTATATCCTTTTCCAATGGCGTGATAGACTTTTTTGTTGTTTTTGATAGCTTCACGCACCTCCAATTCAGCCATACCGGCATTGATAAGTCCATAATGAATTCGCATTTGAAACCATTCCCCAGAGGTATAGGCTTTATGGTCCGGAGCTGATTGAGTGTTTAATCCAGCAAATCCTGTGGTGCCGAAAAAAATCAAAATTAGAATACAATGTTTCATTGTGAAAGGTTTTCTACAGGATTTGCAATTACTGTTCCAAAAATAGTAAAAAACGGGAGACCTCTAAACAATGAGCTGATTGTTACTAATAAAAACTTACATTACTGTATTGTGTGTAAATTAAACAACCCCACCAAACATATAATCAATATATTTTAGTTGGCATCTATTCAAACACTTAAAATACTGCGGTGGGTTCTGGTAGATATCCGCTAATACAAAAGTAGAAACGTGTGTTTGGACAAAATTTCAAATAAAAATATTTGACTTGCTAAATTCTCGATTTTTTGCAGAAATATAGGATCAATAGATTATCTAGATTAATAAAAAACACAAGTATGCGATTTACTTTATTCTTTCATAAACTCAGTAAAATTTGACCAATCTTCTACTTTAAAAACTCTAATATCTCTAACCGAAAGCTTAAACCATTCAACATTTTTCAAAGCAATTACAGCTCGGGTAACATTTACCAAGTCATTGTTTTTTGTTATATAAACACTTCCTTGAGTGCGATAAAACCCAAAACGTTCCAATTCATTGCTTATCTCAAAATAAGCGTTGTTATAAGGGTCGCCATAATGCGATTTTAAATCCGTAATTAATAAGTCAAAACTAATGGCGTACATTATTGCACCGGTTTAAAGTATTTTTCGGAATCAAAATAGATGACGCCATTTGCATCTTTAACGGCAATTTCCGTTCCTATAAATGGATTATTACGGATTTTAATCACTACCCCTTCAATCCAGTTTTTAAAACCCGTTAATCTTGGATCAATTATAGCTTTATCTCCTGTTTTCATTTCTTATAGTTTAATGCCATAAAATTAATATTAATAAGTACACAAACTTAATTTTCTAAAAATTTTGTTCAACACTTTTTATGCTGTTAAAACTCCTAATTCCTCATTCTTTACATTAAAAGTGTATATGTAAATCAAAATTTCTAAAAACGAATATGAAATTACAACAAAAAAACAACACACCTTCAAGTAAACCCAAAATAGGACGATTGCATCATTAATGACTTTATGATGTCATTTGATAGGTCCCAAAATGTCGCACGTCATTAAAACGTGTCCGTTTTTTTGATTTTTTGGGACACGTTTTTAAAGCGTGAGAGTTTTTTACGCGTATTTATTTGAGACCTTAACATGTTAAGGAACGTTTATACACTTGACAGGTACCATATTTGACTTGACCTGTCCTATAAAAACATGTGAGTCCTTGCTTTTGTGTTTATCAGTTCCATCCTTTGAAAAATTCAATGACAGTTCAAAGTAGTTTGTTGTGCCATCACAGGGTATATGATATAAATCGCCCTCCATTTGGATAATTGGCAGTGTTAGGTAGTAATAGTATGTTTTTGATTCGTTTGGTTTTAAAGTTATGTAGTAATCCGTACCATCATCAGAATCAAAAATTGAATTGAAGATGTAAGACCTATTTTTTGTTCTTTCAACACAGTATCTACTAAATCTTTTTTCTGAACTATCCTGTATCGTTCTATTAATAAAGAAAGATTTTTTAGTGACATCTATTCTTTGGTCTAAATTGTAAAAGTGCATATCTAGACCATAGTGTTGAGAATTATCAAAACCTAAAGACACCTTTTTTTTGAGAAATAACGATTGATTCGATTTAGAATTATTGGTTATGACAATTTCTAGGGTATTGGTAAATAAACTATCACACAAATAATTGTCATACCTTAAAACATTTTCGAGATTTTGTGCTGTTACACCGCTATATGAAAAGAGACTATCATTTACAACCCTGACACTTATCCCCTCATTAACTTTATTGGATTGGCACCCCGTAATAAAAAGAGTTACCAAAACCAGAGTGAAGTAGAGTGTTGGGTCATTCATAAAAATATTTAAAATACGATTCTTTTAATATGATTGAATTACAATTGCAATATAACTATCAATACATATTTTTAATCACTAATTAAGTATTGCATTTTGTTGATTAATGATTGACCAGCTACCATTAGAATTTTTACCAAAAACACAAAAAGATGAAGTCAATAGAATACCATCTGACAAGTAATATACTAACATAATAGCTTTTGAATTATCACTATAAAAAAATGGCTTAGACAAATATAAAACATTAAGGTCTTTAACAAAATTATTATTGTTCTTAACATTAATCAATGGTATCTTATCTACTTCAACTTTAAATTTTTTCTTAAAATAATCACTAATAACAAATTCAATCGATGAAGAAATACCATCTTTTTTTTCTAAAAATTCTTTGTAAACAAGCTCTGACGTATTCTTTTTAATAAATTTTAAAAAATCAAAGTCACTTAAATAAACATTTGTATCTAAAATGCTGATATATTTAAGATTTGAAAAGCCGGATAATTCAGCCTCGGAGTTGTAATTTTGAATCAAAATAGATACAATAAATTCACTGTCTGAAAATTTTTCTTGTTCGATATTTTTACAAGAGAAAAAAATTAGTACGAGATAAAAATACTTAATCATAAGTTGGCATTTTTATTTTCTCTGCATTGATTTGCCATATTGAAATTTTAAAAGCATTTAATTAAATGATCTGAATTTCAATATTTTGGTTATTAAGATATTCTTGAATCTCATTAAATTCAGCGACATTAAAATACTTCTTTAATTGTTTAATTAGAATGCTTTTTGATATTTTTTTTAGCTTAAACTTATCAATAATTTTTAAAATTTCATTTTTATTTAATATGTATTTGATGTCCAAATAATTCAAATTTTTTTTCTGTGATATTTCTAATAAATCATCTATAATCTGTTTAAACAAATTATCATTTTGAGCTACAATATCAAAATAATAAAGTAAATCTGAAAAAACATTTAAAAAATTCTCTTCATCCTCAATGAGTATACTTTCGTCTGAAAAATTTACTAACCATGAAATTCTTTTAATTTCAACTATATCATAACCCTTTTTCTTTGATTCTGATATTTTATTGATAAAAATATTGTGATTTATTATCTCCATTTTGAAAACCATTCTCTTGATCCGTTCCACCAAATTTTAACTCTTTCTTGACCATTCATAAATTCTCTATGTAGAAATTTTCCGGTTTTATCATAAGTGTCATGAAATATTTTTATAGTTTTACCATTAGAGTTTATGAATTTTCTATAAATCGTATAAGTTCCATTTGACCCAGAATTCTTTACACTTAGTTCAAAATAATCACCAATCTTTCTAATATTTGAACTAACGAAATTTGGTTTTTTTGCCATTTTAGCAAGCCAATTTAGCCCCTTGACAGCACCTGCACCACTAATAAAACTTGAAGCAAGATTATCCCCAATATCAGCTTTTATTAGATTAGGATCATCGTCCCCAAATAAAAACTTTTTCCCTAAATCCTTCCAAAATTCAGGATTAGTTGCTCTATCATAAAAATTATCTCCATAATCATCATCTGTCCTTTGAAATAATTTTTTTTCTTTGTCATCACCTCCATTATCCAACATCATATGTGCCACATGATTCAGCCCACTCGTTATCAAACCTTCTCTGGCTCCGCTCCAAAAATTACCACCGGCGATACTGGATGAGATACCCCCGCTGAAACCACCGGAGCTAATCATCATCGCTTTCAGTAGATTTGGGTTTCTGGCTCCAAAAGAAGACCACTGCGTATAATCATCATCAATATAATATCCTCCCGAATGACCCAAGCCCTCTACACTACTACTTACCAAAGAACTTACGGCCCCAGCTGCGAACCCACTCATAAAGGCACCCCCCTCGATTGAGGTCATTAAGCCACTCTTAATGCCATGCATACCGGCCTGGAGGCCTGCTTTAGCAACAAAGTTAGTCATTCCGGTGACAGACTCACCAATACCAAAACTAATAGCACCGCTGATGCCACCAATTACAGCTGCCTTGCCCTCTGCCAACCCGCCATCTGGCCCGTTCGCTAAAATAGTCCACCGGACTATTTTTTAACGCTCCGTCCTCAAAACGGTACACCGTTGATAATATTGCTGATTCCTTTTGATAAAATAGCAACAGCTGCTCCTATCGCTATGGGTACAATAATCTCGCCAGTGGGGTCTGTGTATAGAAGGGGGTTATTATAGACATAACCATATCGATTGTAGTTTTGAGAAAGAAATCATATCTCAATGAACTACAACCCCCATTTCTCATACTCTCTTTCATTCATCGGTGTTTTCCTTATCTCTTGGATGTTTGCTAAAATTTTGAATAGCGTATTTTTAAATTCTACTTCATCAACTGGTTCACCCCAAAATATTTCATCTATGATTTCTTCAAAATCATCTTCTTTCAGCCAATCCATTATCACTGCTTCCGCCTGATTCAAATAGTCGTCATCATCTGAACAATTTGATGCTAATAAGCCAAATTGAAGTGTTAAGTCGTGGTTAAACTTTTCTGCTTCTCTTATGATGCCATCATAAGAAGGTATTGATAAATCGTCTGTGTCCATAATTTATAATATTGCGTCCCAAAATGTCCTACGTTTTGAAAACGTGTCCCTTTTTTTCGGTTTTTTACCCACGTTTCTAAAACGTGGGAGTTTTTTACCCACGTCTTATTGCCCCTTTTTTAGAAGCTCATAAAGTTTCAAATTGATGTAAATGACCTCTTTCCCCTTATTCTCAGAAGCTAAAACTCCTAAATCCTCCAAAGATTTCAAATAATTACCCGATGTTTTCCTGTTCAGATGCAGATTATCCACTAAAAACTCAATCTTACAGTAAGGATGGATGTAAAGTTGTTCAATCAAATCTTTTGAATATATTCTAGGTAATTTTTCCTGTACCAATTTTTGAGTCTCACTGAACAAATGGTTGATTTTGTTAATTTGTTCAATTGTGCTTAAAGCTGTCTGTTCTATGCCTTTGAGCATATACAGAATCCAATCCTCCCAGTTTTTCTTAGTCCGAATTTCTTGTAATAGTCGGTAGTAATCTCCTTTGTTTTGAATGATATATGAACTCAAGTACAAAACAGGTTCGTTCAATAAACCTTTCAAGATCAAATACAAAACATTGATAATCCTTCCAGTCCTTCCGTTTCCATCATAAAAAGGGTGAATGCTTTCAAATTGATAATGCTGGATGGCTAACTTTATTAATGGAGATACATCATCTTCATCATTATTGATATACTCTTCCAGATTTTTCATTAAGGCACTAATCGTATCAAAATTATCAGGAGGCGTATAAATCACTTCATTAGTCAAATCATTAACCAATGCTGTTCCTGGAAGTCTTCTAAGTCCGGCATTGTTTTCTTCCAATTCTTTTTGAATGGAAATTATTCCGTTCGTATTAAGAAACCCCTTCTCTTTGATTAAGCGTGTACCCATAAGAAGAGCTTCTCTGTATCGTAAAACCTCTTTAGTTGCTACATCAGGCTTAGCCGATTTCGAATACAAAGCCTGATAAAGCTTGTCTTGAGTTGTAATTACATTTTCAATTCCAGAACTGGCTTGTGCTTCTTTTAAAATTACAGCATTGATGAGAATGTTTGGATTTGGTAATGTTTTGGTAAGTCCTTTTAATTCTGCTAATGCCACCGCAGATTTGCTTTCCTGTTTTAGGATTGCAATGGTTTCTACCAAAGATTCCTTTGGAGGAAGAAGAGGTAAATCGTTAAATGCTTTATTTGATTTTGTTGTCATAGCCTAAATTTAAATTGCATATTCAGCGGTTATAGTTGGCAATTTTTCATCAAACCAATGTCATACCGATGATTTCGGGACGAAACGATAAGTTCCTTTTTTCCACAAATAAAAATCAACTTCAATTTCATGTGTTTATATTTATAGTTTTTCAAAGGTAACATGGAACTCGCCTAGAATCTTTGTTATGAGTATCCAAAGTTTGGGCATGGCCCCCAATGATTCATCGGGAGTGTATGCTAACTAATCAATTACTGTAAATTATGAAAAAAACTTTCACGTTGTGTCTTTAAACCAATGGAGACTAAAAAATCACTTCTTAAATAAAGACTCTTCAAAGAAAACACCCACTTTTACTATTTATAAGCAATCAAGTCGGTTTTTGCAGGGTAAACCCTTTATAATTCACATCAAGCCTCACCTATAATGTTCCTCGCAAAGCCTGTTCACGCTCAATGCTTTCAAACAAAGCTTTAAAATTTCCGGCACCAAATCCTTTGGCTCCCATCCGTTGAATGATTTCAAAGAAAAGTGTCGGTCGGTCTTCCAGAGGTTTAGTGAAAATTTGAAGCAAATAGCCTTCTTCATCAGCATCAATCATAATCCCCAATTTTTGTAGCTCGTTGATATCTTCTTTGAAT
>JBKBOP010000004.1:0-45484 GCA_046293575.1 Flavobacterium sp.
CTGTTTGTTGCAGCAAGACCTTACCTTTTAAGATATACTGTCAATGAATATATTGAAAAGAAACTACCGGAAGGCTTCCTTTTTTTAGTGTCGATGATGGGCGTTGTATTGGTTTTGGAGGTAATCGCTCAGTTTTATTTTGTTTATTGGGCCAACAAACTCGGGCAAGACATTGTCAGAGATATGCGGGTTTCCATGTTTAATCACATGATGAAATTCCGAATGAAATATTATGATCGGTCTCCCGTAGGGCAACTCGTTACGCGAACCGTTTCCGATCTTGAATCTATAGCGAGAATATTTGGTCAAGGTTTGTTTATGATAATTAGTGACTTGATGAAGATGACAACGGTCATTTTAATCATGTTCTACATGAACTGGAAACTTTCTTTGATTGTTGTTTCTGCCATGCCCATTCTGGTATATGCAACTCGTATTTTTCAGATAAAAATGAAAGGAGCATTTGAAGAGGTGCGAACCCAAATTGCCAACCTCAATACTTTTGTGCAAGAACGACTCACAGGTATGAAAATCGTTCAATTATTCTCAAGAGAAGATATTGAATTTCAAAAATTCAGTGATATCAATCAAAAACACAAAAAAGCATGGGTTAAAACGGTATGGTATAACTCTATCTTTTTTCCGGTGGCAGATATTATAACCTATGTTACCCTTGGTTTGATTGTTTGGTATGGAGGATTTTCCATTTTAGATGGAGATACTTTTACCACCAAAGGAGATATTTTAGCTTTCATTATGTTTATCAGTATGCTATTTAATCCACTTCGACAAATAGCAGATAAATTCAACGAACTTCAAATGGGAATGATTGCTGCAAGAAGGGTTTTTGACATCATTGACATTCAAGACCAAGTTCAAAAAGATGGTACAGAGCTAGTTGCTAAAATGTCGGGTAAGATAGGTTTCAAAAATGTTACTTTCGGATATAATGAAGATGAAATGGTTTTGAAAAATGTCAGTTTTGAAATTAAACCCGGAGAAACTGTTGCTATTGTAGGTTCAACTGGAGCAGGAAAATCAACCATCATCAACCTTATCAATAGATTTTATGAAATCAATCAAGGCACCATTGAAATTGATAATAAGGATATTAGAAATTTTAAACTAGAAAGCCTCAGAAAACATATTGCCGTGGTGCTTCAAGATGTTTTCTTGTTTGCCGATACTATTTATAATAATATCACACTAAACAATCACGAAATTTCAAGAGAACAAGTCATTGTGGCTGCAAAAAAAATTGGTGTTCATGAATTTATTGAAAGTTTGCCTAATGCGTATGACTACAACGTAAAAGAACGCGGCATCATGTTATCCTCCGGTCAACGTCAACTCATTGCATTCTTAAGAGCTTATGTGTCAAATCCTGAAATTTTGGTGCTTGACGAAGCAACTTCATCGGTGGATACCTATACTGAAGAACTCATACAAAAAGCAACTGAAAAAATTACCAGAGGTAGAACTTCTATCATTATTGCACATAGACTAGCAACCATTGTTAGGGCAGACCGTATTATGGTCATGGATAAAGGGCAGATTGTTGAAATAGGTACACATCAAGAATTATTATCGGATGCAAGTGGATTTTATAAACAACTTTACGAAGCTCAATTTGCAGCCGAAAAATCAGGGACCTAAACTTTTTACTAAGCGAATAAATCCTTATTTTCGCAACGCACATAATTTTTCAATAATTGTGTTTACAACTTTTAAAATAGAATGAATATGAAATATGACATCATTGTTTTGGGAAGTGGACCCGGTGGATATGTAACTGCTATCAGAGCCTCGCAATTAGGTTTGAAAACTGCTGTAATTGAAAAGGAAAGTCTTGGAGGGGTTTGCCTAAATTGGGGATGTATTCCCACCAAAGCACTTTTGAAATCGGCTCAAGTATTTGAATACCTAAAACACGCTAGTGATTACGGTTTGGTCGTAAAAGAATTTGATAAAGATTTTGAGGCTGTCATTAAAAGAAGTAGAAATGTTGCTGAGGGCATGAGTAAAGGCGTTCAATTTCTGATGAAAAAGAACAAAATTGATGTTATTGAAGGTTTTGGAAAAGTAAAACCCGGAAAAAAAATATCCGTTAAAGGAGCCGATGGAAAAGAGACTGAATATTCGGCAGACCATATTATCATTGCTACAGGTGCACGCTCAAGAGAATTACCCAATCTTCCACAAGATGGAAAAAAAGTAATTGGATACCGTAAAGCGATGACTTTACCCCAACAACCCAAAAAAATGATTGTGGTTGGTTCAGGTGCTATTGGGGTTGAATTTGCAAGTTTCTACAATGCCATGGGTACCGAAGTTACTGTTGTTGAATTCATGCCCACTATCGTACCAGTGGAAGATGAAGATATCTCAAAACAATTTGAACGCTCACTGAAAAAAGCAGGAATAACCATAATGACCAATTCTTCTGTTGAGAAGGTTGATACCTCTGGAAATGGTGTGAAAGCAACGGTTAAAACTTCAAAAGGTGAAGAAATCTTGGAAGCTGATATTTTACTTTCTGCGGTGGGGATTAAAACCAATATAGAAAACATTGGCCTTGAAGATGTAGGCATTGCTACTGATAAAGACAAAATCTTAGTCAATGATTATTACCAAACCAATGTTCCTGGCTATTATGCCATTGGTGATGTTACGCCCGGACAAGCTCTTGCCCATGTCGCTTCTGCTGAAGGAATCCTTTGTGTGGAAAAAATTGCGGGTATGCATGTGGACCCGTTAGATTATGGTAACATTCCAGGCTGTACGTATGCATCTCCAGAAATAGCCTCTGTAGGTCTCACTGAAAAACAAGCAAAGGAGAAAGGATACGAATTAAAAGTTGGTAAGTTTCCCTTCTCTGCTTCTGGAAAAGCAAAAGCTGCAGGAACCCCAGACGGTTTTGTAAAAGTAATTTTTGATGCCAAATATGGCGAATGGTTGGGTTGCCATATGATTGGAGCTGGTGTAACCGATATGATTGCCGAAGCCGTCGTAGCCAGAAAATTGGAAACTACCGGTCATGAAATTCTAAAAGCGGTACATCCCCACCCTACCATGAGTGAAGCGGTGATGGAAGCTGTTGCTGATGCTTATGGAGAAGTCATTCACTTATAAAATACCAACCCGCTTCGGCGGGTTTTTTTAGCATATGAAACAAGTCCTTTTTATAGGTGCCGTCTGGCCTGAACCCGAAAGCTCAGCCGCAGGAACAAGAACTTGCCAACTGGTTCGTGGATTTTTACATGAAGGCTATCCAGTTAGATTTGTTTCATCAGCAGCACAAACGGTTCATTCTGCACCACTAGAACAATGGGGTGTTACCATAAATCAAATTTTACTAAATGATTCCTCTTTTGATCAACAATTATTAGAATGGCAACCAGATATAGTGATTTTTGATCGTTTTATGATGGAAGAACAATATGGTTGGAGAATCAATGAACAATGTCCCAATGCTGTTAAAATTTTAGACACCATCGACTTGCATTTTCTTAGAAAAGGAAGAGAAAAAGCCTATAAAGAACAAGAAGAGTATATCCCATTCAAAACAAATGATTCATTAAGTTTTAGAGAAATGGCATCTATCTTGAGATGCGATTTAACACTGCTCATCTCCTATTTTGAATTTGAATGGTTATCAAAAAACTTCCCTATTCCAGAATCTATATTTTGCTATCTTCCCATTCATACAGAACCAATTCCAGAAGAAACACAAAATCAGTTTCCAACATTTCACTCAAGAAAGCATTTTGTAACCTTAGGCAATTGGCGGCATGAACCCAATAGACAATCAGTTATATATCTGAATAAAATCTGGCCAAAAATAAAAGCGAAAATTCCCGATGCAGAGCTGTTTGTTTATGGTGCGAATACTGCTGAAAATGCTCAATCTTTTCACAAACCTAGAGAAGGGTTTTACATCATGGGGAGAGTCAAAAGCGTAAAAGACATTTTCACTCAACATAGAGTTTTATTAGCTCCTCTCTTTTTTGGAGCTGGTATAAAAGGCAAAATCCTTGACGGTATGCAATTTGGACTTCCAAATGTCACTACCACTCTTGGTGCCGAAGGAATGCACATTGAATCTCTTTGGAATGGGTTGATTGCTGATGAAAAGGATTTTATTGAGAAAGCCATCAGACTTTATCAAAATAAAGAACTTTGGGAAGACAGTGTTCGAAATGGGTTTGAAATCAATAACAAACTTTTTGCAGATCGTACCCCTGAACGCAATTTTTATCATCAATTAAAAAACATAGTAAATGATTTGGAGAGTCACCGCCAGCAGAATTTAATGGGTCAATTGCTACAACATCATACCTTAATGAGTCACCGCTACATGAGCAAATGGATTGAACTCAAAAACAAAGTCCAAAACTGACAATTATCATAAGATTTAAGTGGTTTAAGAATTAATTTAGCTTTTGAAATAAAGTATAATTCTCAATCATTTGTCATGATAAGCAAACATCTTATAGTTCAGTAATTTCAGGTATTATTAGAGTCTTATCACGTTTTAGACAATGAAATTTATAAAATGGAAACTAAAGAAATTCCTGTAAGCGATGAAGTTCTAAACCAAAAAAGAATTGATCGGGTTTTTCTCAAAGACGAAATTTATTATTACCTAACCGCAAACTAAACCTTGAAAACCGACTCTGAGACTGCAAGGGTCGGTTTTTTATTTATAAAACCCACAAGCCGAGAGTTCTCAACTCTTGCACCGGTTTTGAAAACCAGAACAATTCAAAGTTATCCCAATGGTTTTCATATTCTTTTTGAAGTTGACCCAAGGTGACTTTTTTCTTATGGTTCACCTGTAATCGGTTTAATTGTTCATACAGCCATGTTCCTTTGTCTCGTTCAAAGTTTAATTGATTGGAAGAAGTTGGGGTGTGAATTTCCCATCGAACCATTGGAAAGGATTTTCCTTTTTTAGACTTTTCAAAATTTGTAATCTGGGGTAATTCTCCATACCAAAAAAGCTTGGCATTACTCTTCATATGAAATTGTTCCGGATCTAATAAACAATTTTCGATATAATGGGGTGCTACCGTGGTTTTTGGAATTTTGAACTCAAACCAGTCCTGCAAGGGTTCATCTAAACACACTCCATGCATGTAATTAAACAAGGATTTTTTTAATCCATAGCTAAATTGATCATGGTTAATGCCTGTGGCATCCTTAAATTGAATGTCGTTGTGAGCAAACGTAATTTCTTCAATGATGGGAATAACGCCATAGGCTTCAGGTTCCATACCCACGGGGCTGTGAGCAGTCATAGCAAACTGATGCCAAAAACCGGATTGTAAAATACCCAAAGCAAACATTTGTCGCACCATTTCAAGACTATCAACCGTTTCTTGTATGGTTTGTGTGGGATAGCCATACATGAGATAAGCATGCACCATGATACCACTCTCCGTAAAATTTCGGGTGACGCGAGCCACTTGTTCGACCGTGACTCCCTTTTGAATGAGTTCGAGCAAATGGTCTGAAGCCACTTCCAACCCTCCAGAAACAGCAATACAGCCTGAAGCTTTTAACAACCGGCACAAGTCGATGGTAAAGCTTTTCTCAAACCGGATGTTGGTCCACCAACTCACGACCAATCCCCGTCTAAGTATTTCCAATGCCACTTCTCGCATCAGGGCTGGCGGAGCAGCTTCATCTACAAAATGGAATCCTGACTCTCCAGTTTGCTTCAATAAGGTTTCCATACGGTCCACAATCAATGAAGCGGCAACGGGTTCATATAATCGTATGTAATCTAATGAAATATCACAAAAGGTACATTTTCCCCAATAGCATCCGTGGGCCATGGTGAGTTTATTCCATCGACCGTCACTCCATAAACTGTGCATGGGGTTGGCGATTTCAATAACCGATATATAGTTGTCCAATAACAAATCACTGTAGTCGGGCGTACCCACCTCTGAAAATTTATAATCACTACGAAGGGAATTATTTTTGTAGACTACTGCTTTCTTATCCAACAGAAACGTTCGTTTGAAATCACCGGATTGATTATAAATGTTATCCACCAGCAACTCAATGGGCAACTCTCCATCATCAAGTGTGATGAAATCAAAAAACTCGAATACCCGAACATCTTTTAATTCGCGAAGTTCGGTATTGGGGAAACCACCTCCCATAGCGGTTTTTATCTCAGGAAAATGAGATTTGATGTATTGAGCACATTTAAAAGCACTGTACAAATTACCTGGGAAAGGCACCGAAAAACAGACCAATTTAGGTTGGACTTTTCGAAGGGTATTCTCTAAAATGGGTAATGTAAAATCGTCAATAAAGGTATTTTGTCCGAGTAGTTTTTGATAAAGTTCCTCAAAAGAATTGGCACTTCTTCCCAAGCGTTCCGCATAGCGACTAAAACCAAAATCTTCATCAGCACAAGCTACTATAAAATCGGAGAGGTCTTCAAGATAAAGAGTGGCAAGGTGCTTGGCTTTATCTTGCAAGCCCATGTTTCCAAAGGCCCACTCCATGTCATCAAGCTGTTGAAATCTTGAAGCTTCAGGCAAAAAATGACCTGAACAAATCTGTCTAGCTAACGTGGCATTTTTTCCTTGCAAAAAAGAAATAACGGGTTCTATGGTTTGCAGATATTGATTTTGTAAGGCATAGATTCGTTGACAATTGTCATCGAATTCAAACTTTGAAGAGGCCACTTGAAATAATTTTTCCAACCCTTTTTTAGAAAACAATTCCACAATCACCTCAATTCCCAAATCCATTTGGAAGGAAGATATGTTTTTGGTATTCAAAAAACCTTTCAAATAGGCCGTGGCCGGATAAGGTGTATTGAGCTGTGTAAAAGGTGGAGTGATGAGGAGTAAATCTTTCAAACGGGCTTATTTCTTAATGATTTTTTGATGGTGTTGGGTTCCGTCTTCGAGAACAAGTGTACAAAAATACAAGCCGCTTGGAAATTGAGAAAGGTCTATCGTTTGAGGATTTACTACTTTATTGAGTATTTGTTTCCCGGTGCTTTCGTAAAGAAATACTTCTTTTATTTGTCCTTGAGATTCGTTCACATAAACAACACCATTTGTTGGATTAGGATATAAAGTCAAAATCTCCTTTGTTGTTTCAGGTGTACTCAATTGAAAATTCAAAAAATAGGCTCCTCCATTGGTTGTACTGAATGGAGATCCCCAAATTTCAGAAGCATTCCCAAAACCCACTTTCCCGTTTTTAATTTTTGTAAGAGTTCCAAAATCGTCATCTGCCCAGGTTCCAAAACCTGAATAGAAATTTCCAGTATCAATCCATTGATTATTGACAAAAGTATAGTGTTGTACCGTTCTTTTTCTCTCTAACTGTAAAATGTACTCCCCATAAGCGATAACAAAAAGATGTCCATTTTCTACTGCAATACCGTAGTTTATATAGTCGCCCGCAGGATAAATAGATTGCTGTGTAAATGTCCAGACATTTTGTGTAGTATTCCATTGCAGCATATCAAATCTTGCTGGAGATTCGCTATTAAAATCAAGTGGTCGATGCACAATTAATAGATTGTTGTGAAACCCCACCGAAATCCAATAGTTTTGACCCGTATGACCAAAATTTTGAGAATGTACCAATTGCCATTGTCCGTTATTTTTCTCAAAACGATGTACATTTGTTGTCGCATTATTTTCAGAAAGTGTGACCATAGTATCCGATTCAAATTGCATATAAGCCCCTAATGCATTTTCATTCTGAGGACCGGTTATTAATTGACTGAAATTGAAATCATCTCCGTTATGATTAAAAACATAAATAGCTCCATTGTTTACATTTGGATTTCCCGCCTCATCATAACCACCCGAAAAAACAAACAATTGATTATCGTGCCATTTTATCACACCCCCAAATAATCCATTATTCTGAAGAACAGGAGGTAATAATTTTGATAGGTATGTCCATTGCTGATCTACTTTTTTAAAAATAAAAACAGCTCCGGCGTTAACCAATTGGGTACTATTTGAGATGGAACCCACAAATAAATATTCATCCATCATTTCAATATCCCCAACAAAAACACTACCGGACTCAGGACATTCAAGAATACCATTGGGAGTCACTGTACTACCTGAATGTTGAAAAAGAAACAACTTTTGATTGTTAGATGTTACTGGAGTGTTGATTCCAAAAACAGCAATTTCACTGTCATTAAATGACAAATTTGACCCAAAAAGGGCAATGTTTTGAAAGTTTTCAGGTTCGATACGGGTGATGGCTTGAGAAAAAGCAGAACATGAAAATAAAAAAAATATGATTTTGATATACTTCATGCGAAATTATTTCAAACAAAGATAAGTAAAACCTTAGTTAGGTGACCCTTCTCTTCTATCGATTTTTGAATTCGTTAAAATTATGACAATGTACCCAAAGCAAACCGCTTTTTTTTGATAATTTCGCTTACTATGTCAACAGTACAACACAGGCTACCCTTATCCAATTTAAGATTTACTACCCCTTTAATTAAGGATTATCTTGAGCAGCATCCAGACCTTGAGCCATTTTACCACCGTTTCCCTAAAATTGAATCTTTCAAAGCTCAATTGGAGGAAAAAGGAGCCAATTATACTGTATCCAGAGAAGAACTTGTTTCAGTGTTACGAAATCAAAATAAAAAAATAACCATTTCATCTGAAACTGATGTTCATATAGAACTTCTAAAAAAACCAACGACCTTTACCATTACAACCGGACATCAACTCAATCTTTTTACGGGTCCGTTGTATTTTTGGTATAAAATCATTTCTACACTTAAACTCTGTAAAGAGCTCAAAAAAGCCTATCCATCACATGACTTTATTCCGGTGTATTGGATGGCTACAGAAGATCATGATTTTGATGAGATTAATTATTTTAATTTTAAAGGAAAAAAAATTCGATGGCATAAGGAAAGTAAAGGTCCTGTGGGTAGATTGAAAACCGATGGACTCCAAGAACTCTCCAAATTATTACACCTTGAGTTCGGTTTAGGTCAACATGCCGAACGATTATCTTCCCTATTTGAACAAGCCTATGCTCAAAATGAAACACTAGTAGATGCTACCCGATATTTGGTCAATGAACTTTTCAAAGAAGAGGGATTAGTGATTGTAGATGGCGATGATGTATCGCTTAAAAAACATTTTATTCCATTTATAAAAGAAGAGCTTTCTCAGAACACTTCCTATAAAAAAGTAGAAGAAACTATCCAAGGATTATCCAACTATAAAATTCAGGTAAACCCAAGAGAAATCAACCTCTTTTATATGGAGGATGATTTCAGGGAACGAATCGTGGAGGAAAAAGGTGTTTATTCGGTTTTAAATACATCTATTCGATTTACACAAAATGAAATTTTGGAAGAAGTCGCTCAACATCCTGAAAAATTTAGTCCGAATGTATTGCTGAGACCATTATATCAGGAGGTAGTTTTGCCTAATTTGTGTTATATCGGTGGAGGGGGTGAATTGGCCTATTGGCTGGAATTAAAATCGTATTTCGAAAGTCAACAGGTTTCATTTCCCATACTTATGCATCGGGATTTGGCTCTTTTGATGTCTCAAAAACAATGGCTGAAAGCAGAAAAGATGCACCTTACTCTCGATGAATTATTTTTAGATTCTAGTGAACTTATCAATCAAAAAACACGTGAACTATCCACTTTACAAGTAGATTTTTCAAAACTTAAATTGACGTTACACAATCAATTTGCTGAATTAAATGAGCTTGCCTCTCAAACAGATCCTACCTTTAATGGAGCCTTAAAAGCACAAGAAACCAAACAATTGAAGGGCTTGGAAAAACTAGAAAAACGTTTACTGAAAGCAGAAAAAAAAATACACCACGAAAAACTTCAACGCATTATTGAATTTCAACAAGAACTTTTCCCCGGAGGTGGGCTACAGGAACGTATCGCCAATTTTTCAGAGTTGTATCTTGAATATGGGGAAGGATTTAAATCAAAATTGCTTGAGGAATTGAATCCGTTGGAGTTGGAAGTAAAAGTAATGATTTTTTAAAATCCAGTTATTTGAATCTTCTTTTTTTGGGGTTTTGCCTATTTGAAAAAAAAGAGACAATTTCAATATCATTCGATTTAACTCTATAGTACAAAGTGTTCACAGATAAAATCACAGTTGTTCGTACAACCTCAGTCCTCGCATAGCGGGGGAAACTTTAAATTTAGCTTCATTGCTAAATTTATTAAATAAAGCCTCTTTCTTTTAATCTTTTTTCTAATTCTTCGTCATCGATATGCTTAGGTGTATTTCTGTCAAGTTTGTTTATTATTACTTTACAGCCATTGTCCATATAGTTCTTTGAAACCATTAAATCATTTAAATAATAAATACATTCATCTAAAGCATCAAATGCTTCATATGCCGTATCACCTGATATATAACATTGACCAGAATGAACAATTTCATTTCTCAAAGAATAAAGCTTAACGAACCATTTATTAATTACTGGATTATTGTAAAAATGTAAATCTACATCAAGTGCTTTTCCAATATGATCGATAATTGTATTCTTTAATGGATATGTCTTTGCTTTTTCAATTTCATCTAAGTCTTTTCCGTCCTTGATCATAATTAAATTGTGACACATTCTAATATATGATTCAAAAGATGTTTGTAATTCTATAATTGCGAAAATAAATTCTTCGGTATATAAATGATGAATCGCTTTACTTAAAAATTTATCTATAACATGAAAATACATATTGCTTTCCCAAGCAATTATCCTATTTTGAACAAAGGTTAATTTTTCTACATCTAGAGGATTTACTTTTTTGACTATCGTAGTTGGTGTAGTTATGTATAAATATTCGCTATTATCTATTTTGACATTTAAAAGCGGTGGTAAATCTGTAATACTAAAATTTTTTATGTAATTCAAATCAGTCAATAGTCGAAATGAATCTAAAAAGTTATTTAAGTAAATAATAGAGTTCACAACAGCAAATCTAATTTGTGATTCAACTGAATGACTTAAAGGGTCTAAATAACTTAAAAATTCCATATGGATTTTAGTACAATATTCCTCTACTTCAGAACTTGATTTAATTGAATCGTTTTTGAAATCTTGACATTCAAATTTAAATGTAGCAAAATTATTATAATCTGTTAAAATTTTTAGGCCGTTTTGTATTGGTAAATAAAAAGATAATGGAAATTCTATTTCTACGATATTTTTCATTTTTAATATTTAAACTTAAAGTAGTATAAAACTAAATTTTTGATATAGATTTTATTATTTTCGGTTCCACCACTCTTTATAACTTACCGATTCAATATCCACAGGAAATTTACCATTCATTGAAAAAACAAATCTATTAGCCTTTTCAATAATAGCTTGATTAAATATTTCTATTTGTTTTTTTTCTGAAATGTCAATTTTAAGTATTGAAGAACTATTAGTGATTCTACTATCCCACATTAAACTTTTTTTGTTTACCAAAAATATTCCAATTTTAGTGTTTATCGGAACATACATTGTAGTAAATATATCATTTGGATTTAATCGCATAAATGCCATTCCAAAGTCAGAAGTTATGAAATCTATATCAGTTAAGTTCCAATAAACATACTTATATGAATTTGTTATTAAATATTTCCATATTTTAATTTCTTCAACAATTGGTTTAAAAACCTCAACTATTTCTTTTTTAATTTGAGTTTTACGGCCATAATGGAGTTCATTTAATACTAACAGAATAACAATCCCTCTGCCAAACTTGTCTAATTTTATTTCATCTATATTATTTATTTTTAACTTGATCATTTCAAAAAACAATTGGAGTTTTGGACTTCTATATATCTGAATAAGAATAAAATCTACAAGACTATAAAAATCAATTATTGATATTGTTTCTTTTTTGTCATCATTTATTATTCGATCTCTTGTTGGATTAAAACTGTCGAAAAATGCAGCTAAAATACTTTCATTATGTATATTAATTAATCTGTCGATAAAATCATCGTCTTCAAACGACTCATTTTCTATAAGGTTATTGAAATATTTAGTATCCACATTGTAAAAATTCTTTTTATATGCAACGTTACTTATGGAATTTGTAAAATGTTTTTTATTTTTTATGTCATAAACAAAAATATGTCCATTATTTGAAAAGTTTTTTAAATAATATTGTGGAATGTAGTGTTGATTTATGTTTTCTTTCATGTTTTACTCCTTTGTTATTGCAATTTACAATGTATTTATATCAGAAAGAATAAATTTTTACAATTAACCGCTGCTCTCCGAAGCCTCATTAGCGGGTTAGAATGCAAGACCCTTATATTTTAGTAGTTTTTTGTGGTTATTCATCCCTAAAAAAACAAAAACGGAGCATATCAAAAACACATAATTTAACTGCCAATTTATATGATTCATTTACTTGTAAAAATTCGATTTTTATTAATGTGTAGTCAGGAGACTTTACTTAACGGGAACTTATACACCCTAGTGAGCCTTTTTAAGCTATTTATTTTTTAAAAACAACAACTTCACTCCAAAATAAACCTCGATTAAAATTCATTAAACGAGGTTGTTTTTTGGGTTATTTTGATTCCGAAACTCAGGAATTAGATTTTTTTTGAGGTTTTGCAACGGTTACCATTGATGGCATTTCATTTTTTTATAAAGACAATAACTTTTCATAGTCATATTTGTCATATTCTTTTCGGTTTTCTTTATTTAATTTTACTATTTCGTTTTTAACTTGAACTCTATACCAATATTCAGGTTTTGTTCGAGAAAAGGAACTAATTTTAAGCACAACTTCAGGATTCAGTTTTCTTTTACCCGTTAAATATTTATGAAGGTTACTGTCTCGCATTCCAAAATATTTGGCCAAATCTTTTTTGGTAATGTCAAAGACCTTTAAATACAATTTTACAAAGTCCAAAATGTCAAGAACCTCATTTTCTTTAATATCATCTCTTTCAATATAGTCTTCTAGTTTATATTGAATGGAAAGAAGTTTATTTCTAATTTTTCTTTCTTTAGATTGATTGTCAGAATGCTTTGTGACAAACTCATTTATTTTATTGAGTTTGTCATCGTTCCAAATATCTTTAGGTAAGATTTCCATATTTTTCATAAACTTCTAATTTAAAAATTCATTAATGAGTTTTTCACTACCTTCAGGTAGAATAATCATTGTTGTAGATGTGTCTAATCTCACAGCATTATACTTTTTACTATACAGCGTCATTAGTTTTGTTTCATTCTCTTTTTTTTCTTCTAGTACATCAAAAGCGAGATAACCTTCTTTGTCATTAATAAAACTTTGTCTACAAGCAAAAGCTATTAAACAACCTGCAACTCTTTCGTATCTTTTATTATCACCTCTATTATGCGGTGCAACCTCAACAAAAGCCATATAAACTTGATGAGGACTTTTAGTATTTATTATCAAACATCCCTCAATTATTTCAGGTGTTTTATCAGTTGTTAAAATGTAAGTCTCGTAATCTTTAGTTCTTGAGTGTTTACTAAAATTAAATCTCCATCCTTCATTTAGCGAAGGTAATTTCGATTTATTTTTTGTCACCAAATAAATTTGGGATTTAATTTCGGATTTGGTTGCCGTATCATGGATTTTTACATTCATTCAAATCTTTATTATAAGTCAAAGATACAAAAATTGTACATATTGTACAATTATTTTTTAAATGAACACCAAATAGCAAATATCATCAAATATATACAACTTTTGATTCCATTATAGCACTTATTCAAGTTGCTTCTGATGAATATCAACCATATATAATCTAGTGAGCTTATAATCTTCTCTTCGGTACTTTTCGAAACATGTGTGTAAACCGCTACTCCCTGCTCTCCGAATCCCGATAGATTCAGGATTCGCCTAGCGGGTCATTGGGATGCAAGACCCTTATTTTTTAGTGGTTTTTTGTGGTTATTCATCCCTAGAAAAACAAAACAAAAACCCTACCTTTGCCCCCGAATTAAAAAACATAAATATACCCATGGCAACAAACAGAACATTTACCATGATTAAACCCGATGCGGTTGAAAAAGGACATATTGGAGGAATCATCAACATGATTACTGAAGCTGGTTTCCGCATCGTAGCAATGAAATTAACCCAATTAACTTTGGCAGATGCTCAGCAGTTTTATGCCGTTCACAAAGAGAGGCCTTTCTTTGGTGAATTGGTTGAATTCATGACGCGTGGCCCTATCGTGGCTGCCATTCTTGAAAAAGAAAATGCAGTTGAAGATTTAAGAAAATTAATTGGTGCGACCAATCCAGCTGATGCAGCTGATGGAACCATCCGTAAAAAATATGCAACTTCGGTAGGAGAAAATGCCGTACACGGTTCAGATTCTGATGAAAATGCAGCCATTGAAGGAGCCTTTCATTTTGCCGGAAGAGAGCAGTTCTAGTTGACAGTCGCAGTTTTCAGTCACAGTGGACAGTACTGAAAAGCATAAAAATTAAAAATCCCGTTTCATAAGTGATTCGGGATTTTTACCTTAAGTGAATATCTTTGATGAGTTCTCGATCAACAGCTTCATTGATCATTTTGATGATTTTTTGTTTGCCATAACTCAGTTCTTCCCGAAGCACAGAGGACGTTAAAAACACATGTAAGGTTTTGCCGTGTAATTCCACTTTTTGAGTATAGGACATCACACCGGACCCCATCACCTCTTTCCAGGTTTGTTCTGCCACAAT
This sequence comes from Flavobacterium sp., assembly GCA_046293575.1. Lineage (GTDB taxonomy): Bacteria > Bacteroidota > Bacteroidia > Flavobacteriales > Flavobacteriaceae > Flavobacterium. The sequence goes on from JBKBOP010000004.1 coordinate 14,728, forward strand.
TTTATCCATACCTGTTTGAAGTTTGTTTTTCTCAACAAACATCTTTAGTACTTCACTGATGGTATTTTCATTACTTTGACGCTTCATTCTAAGTTTATAGGTTCATAACGCTTGTAGTGATATTGTATTTGCTTTTCATTTTGCAAGATAAGCTCATCGTTGGTCATCTTCAATATGATTTCTTGCCATTGATCTAAATCGGTTTGATAATTTAAAATATATTGACCGGATTGTATCGATAACTTGATGCTTTCCTCAACATAATTTGAGACATAAGTACCATCTAATTGTGGCTTTACTTTGGTCCTACTACCTATCGAATCATTCCACTTAAAAAAATCTATGGTTTCATTGATGGTATATTCTTTCTTCACCCCATTAGGAAAAACAACTTCTTTAATTTCCCAATAGCCATTGAGATAATGTATATCGTCATGGTGAATGTTCTTTCCACAGGAAAAGAAAACTAAAGTAAAGACTATGTAATTAAAAAGTTTTTTCATTTTAGTTTTCAAAATAGTGATGTAATGCTACAATCCATTCTTGTTCGAAAATCCTAACTAATATTATCATTAAGGCTCCAAAACCTGCCACCCACCAGTTGTATTTTTGGAAAAAGGAGGTATAAGCAGCTAAAACTCCAAAAACAATAAAAGGCAATAAAAGAACAAGATTGGGCAACAACCAAGCTCCTCTGAAGATAGTATAAGACTTGATAAGGATGATAAAAAAACTATAAAAAGCAATAATTTTGGTTAACGATACCAAATACTTATTAAAAACAACCGGTTGATCTTTTTCCATTATTTAAAGAAAGAGTCCACAAACTCATATTTATTAAAAACTTGAAGGTCTTCAATGCCTTCACCTACACCAATATATTTAACGGGCACTTGAAATTGGTCAGAAATTCCAATTACTACTCCACCTTTTGCGGTTCCATCTAATTTTGTAACGGCCAAAGCAGTTACTTCTGTTGCGGCAGTAAACTCTTTGGCTTGTTCAAAAGCGTTTTGTCCAGTGGAACCATCTAAAACCAATAAAACTTCATGTGGAGCTTCCCCTACCACTTTTTGCATGACACGTTTCACCTTTGTTAGTTCATTCATTAAATTCACCTTATTGTGAAGCCTTCCAGCTGTATCAATAATAACTACATCTGCATTTTGATTGACGGCACTTTGTAGTGTATCGAAGGCAACAGAGGCTGGATCGCTACCCATTTGTTGTTTTACGATGGGAATTCCAACACGGTCAGCCCAAATTTGTAATTGATCTATAGCAGCCGCTCTAAAAGTGTCTCCAGCACCAAGCACCACTTTATAACCTGCTTTTTTAAATTGATAGGCCAGTTTACCTATGGTGGTTGTTTTTCCAACACCATTGACACCTACGACCATGATTACATAAGGTCTTGTTGATGGAATTTCAAACTCTACTGCCTCACCAGAATTGGTCTCAGACAACAAACCGGCAATCTCTTCTCTTAAAATCCTGTTGAGTTCATCGGTGCCTAGGTATTTATCTTTGGCAACTCTATCTTCAATGCGATCAATGATTTTCAACGTTGTTTTAACACCCACATCGGAAGTAATTAGAACTTCTTCGAGATTGTCAAGAACGTCTTCATCAACAGTTGATTTTCCAGCAACAGCCTTGGTTAATTTATCAAAAAAGGAGGTTTTAGTTTGTTCTAGACCTTTGTCAAGGTTTTCCTTTTTATCCGAAGAAAATAATCGCTTAAAAAAACTCATATTTAAAACACTTATTTTTGAGTGATAAAGATAGAAAATAAAAAAGCCACTTTCTAATGAAAGTAGCTTGATAGTATGATAAAGTAAAGATTACTTTCCTTTCAAAAAGCTATCTACTTCTTCTGGAGTCATTACTGATTCAACAAAAGTATAAGCACCAGATTTTGGTGATTTTACCATTTTGATTGCTTTGGTCAAACGCTTAGAGGCAGTTTGAAGTGTTGCTACGGTTTTCTTTGCCATGACGTATTACTTAATTTCTTTGTGAACAGTTACTTTTTTCAAAATAGGATTGAATTTTTTAATTTCCAATCTGTCTGGGGTATTCTTCTTGTTTTTCTTTGTGATATAACGAGAAGTTCCTGGCATACCAGAAGCTTTGTGCTCTGTACACTCTAAAATAACCTGAATTCTATTTCCTTTCTTTGCCATTGTTATCTTTATTAAAGGAGTTTATGAAATAAATCCTTTGGCTTTTGCATCTTTCAATACGGCAGCCAAACCTTTTTTGTTAATTGTCTTTATTGTAGAAGCAGCTACTTTTAAAGTAACCCATCTATCTTCTTCCGCTAAGTAAAAACGCTTTTTAACTAAGTTTACAGAAAACTTTCTTTTGGTTTTATTCATCGCGTGGGAAACGTTGTTACCAACCATTGCTCTTTTCCCTGTAAGCTCACAAACTCTTGACATGATGCAATTATTTATCGTTATTCAAAATCAGGGTGCAAAGAAACAAAAAACCAATGTATTACACAAACAATTTTTAGTAGTTTTTCAAAATTTCTTTTTGAAGCATTTCAAGCCCCTTATTTACAGCTCTAACGATCACTTTTGAGCGGGGTTGACCAAAGTTAAACCTTTCTGAAACAGTCCCATTTGGGGTTGCAATAGCTATACATACGTCTCCAATTTCTGCATCTGAATCCCCTTTGGTTGGTCCAGCATTACCTGTTGTTGCAATGGCAAAGTCAGAAGTCATCACTTTTTGAGCTCCTTGAGCCATGGATTCTGCCACTTGTTGACTCACCACAGAATATTGATCGATTAATTCGGGAGAAATGCCTAACAGAGTAGTTTTTAATTCGGTGGCATAGCAAATCATACTCCCTTTAAAATAAGAAGATGCTCCTGAAACAGAACTAATTGTCGATGCTATTTTACCACCCGTACAACTTTCTGCAGTGGACAAAGTCAGGTTTCGTTCCTTCAACAATTTGCCAACAGTTACTTCAATGGTATCTCCTTCATCAAAACCAGTCACGATATCATCAATTAATGGAAGTAATTTTTCAACGTGTTCGTCAATGGATTGTTTTAATAGTAATTCATCTGTTCCTCTCGCAGTTAATCGTAATCTCACTCTTCCTGGACTTGGTAGATACGCTAGTTTTATAAATGTTGGTAATTGGTCTTCCCATTTTTCAATTCTTGCAGCCACTTTACTTTCTCCCATTCCATAGGTTAGAATGGTTTTGTGAATGATATAAGGTCTTTTGAATTCTCTAACTAGCTTTGGTATAACTTCAAAATCGATGATTCCCTTCATTTCATAAGGAACACCTGGCATTGAAATAAAAACAGTATCCTCTTTTTTCATCCACATTCCGGGAGCAGTGCCAAATCGATTCAATAGCACCTGAGCTTTTGAAGGAACAAGTGATTGATCTAAATTAACCTGCTCTACAGCATAGTTTAATTTTTGGAAAAGGCTTCTGATATGGGTTTCAGTTATATGATCTCTAACTAAAATATCCTCAAAAAACTCGCACAGTGATTTCTTGGTGATATCGTCTTTGGTGGGGCCTAATCCTCCTGTTATGAAAATAAAATCAAACTGGTTTTGGTAGTTGGTTAAAGTAGAAAGAATTTGTTCACGTTCATCACCCACCGAAATCATTTCAACAACCTGAATACCAATTTTATCTAACGCCGCAGCTATGTAACCAGAATTAGTATCAGTAATCTGACCAATTAAGATTTCATCGCCAATCGTTATGATACCGGCTTTCATAAATTTTATTTAATACGGGAGTAAGCTACTTTTGTCTTAGGTAATTTAAAGGTCAAAATCTTTGTGAATTTCTTTAACCGCATCTTCCACTTGCTGTTCGACGCTTTTAAAGACTTCCTTGATTTCTTTTCTTTTTCCTTCACTTTTTGCCCAATCCATCACTTGAATATTTTCTTCATAAGCGACACTCATTCCCATTAAATCCAAGGTTGGTTTAATTTTATGAGCATAGCTATAGGCTAAATGATGGTCTTTTTCTTCAATTCCTTTTTTGATAAATCTCAAATCTTCGGGAACTTCATTGACGAAAAGGGTAATTATTTGCAATACAAACTCTGGATCGTTGTCTGATAATGCGTATACTTTGGCCAAATTATAATGTAATGCCATAGGTTATTTAACTTGTATTCTAAATAGTTTTTTTTCTTCAATATACCCTTCAAGCACATCATTAGGTTTCACTTTTGCTACACCTTCTGGAGTACCCGTAAAAATAATATCGCCAATTTTCAGGGTGAAAAATTGGGATACATATGAAATAATCTCATCAATGTTCCAAAGCATCAGGGTGGTATTTCCTTTTTGAACAACAGATCCGTTATTTCTGAGCTCAAAATTAATGTTTTCTACAGAACTAAAATCATTTTTCGATAAAAAGCCTCCAACTACCGCTGAACCGTCAAAAGCTTTTGCTTTTTCCCAAGGCAATCCTTTTTCTTTGAGTTTTGATTGAAGGTCTCTTGCTGTGAAATCAATTCCAATTCCAATTTCATCATAATAGTTATGAGCGAACTTTTTTTCAATATACTTTCCAACTTTTTTGATTCGTACCAATATTTCAACCTCGTAATGAATATCATTGCTAAACTCAGGAATTACGAAAGGGTGTTGTTTTAACAAAACGGCACTATCGGGTTTCATAAAAATTACAGGCTCATCTGGCCGCTCATTTTTCAACTCGGCGATATGATTGGCATAGTTTCTACCTATACAGATTATCTTCATGAAGAATTAAATCTTAGTATTGAGTTTTCTAAGTTTGATAGCCGTTAATACTTTTTTGGTGTAAAGGGGAAAATCTGCGTTTTGTATCCATCCAAAATAGCCAGGTTCGTCTTCAAGGATTTTTTCAACCAAAGCTCCTTTATGCTTTCCAAAGGTGAAAATCTCTCTTCCTTTTTCATCCAAAGCAATAAACCCAGCAAAATCAACTGATTTTTTTCGTGTCGTAAATTCTGAAAGCAACTTCATGTCATTTTCTAAATTATCATAGCGATCGAGTTGTGCTTTTAGAATTTCATAGGTTGCCTCCGTATCAGCTTCTGCTGAATGTGCATTTTCTAAAGTTTTACTACAGTAAAATTTATAGGCTGCACTTAAAGTACGCTCCTCCATTTTATGGAAAATGGTTTGTACATCTACAGAAACTCTATTCTTCATATCAAAATCAACTCCTGCTCGAAGTAACTCTTCGGCTAAAAGGGGAATATCAAATCTATCTGAATTAAATCCTGCCAAATCTGAATCTTTAATCATGTTGTACACATGTGGAGCCAATTGGTCAAAAGTAGGTTCATTTGCCACTTTCTCGTCAGTGATGCCGTGGATTTGCGACACTAAAAAAGGAATGGGAACACCTGGATTCACTAACCATGTTTTGCTGTCTTTATTGCCATTGGGAAATACCTTTAAAATTGATATTTCTACAATACGATCTCTAGCTACATCAGTTCCTGTAGTTTCGAGGTCAAAAAAGCAAATGGGACGGTGAAGTTTAAGTTCCATGAAAAATAATTAGAGGGCAAATATAAAAGAAAGGATTTACTTTTAGTAGAAACCAAAAAATATTGCCACTACTTTAACTGTTAAAAAACAAAACCCCTGCTCAATCAGAGAGGGTTTTTTTTAAACATACTGTATAATTTTAAAATTCTCTATCCACATTGAAATTCTCTAAATAGTCTGCAACTCTTTTAACAAATTGCCCACCAAGAGAACCATCTACTACCCTATGGTCATAGCTATGAGATAAAAACATTTTTTGACGTATTCCAATATAATCTCCAGTTGGAGCTTCAATTACCGCAGGCACTTTTCTGATGGCTCCAAGTGCTAAAATAGCAACTTGAGGTTGATTGATGATGGGGGTTCCAAAGACACTCCCAAAAGTTCCCACATTGGTAACCGTATAAGTGCCTCCTTGAATTTCATCAGGCTTTAATTGATTATTTCTGGCACGATTTGCCAAATCATTAACAGTCTTCGAAAGACCCACCAAATTCAGCATATCGGCATTTTTAATCACCGGAACAATTAAATTTCCATTTGGTAAAGCTGCTGCCATACCCAAATTGATGTTTTTCTTTTTAATAATATAATCACCTTCCACTGAAATGTTAATCATGGGGAAGTCTTTAATAGCTTTAGCTACTGCTTCCATAAAGATGGGAGTGAACGTTAGTTTCTCACCTTCTCTCTTTTCAAAGGCATCTTTTACTTTATTTCTCCAATTCACAATATTAGTGACATCCACTTCAATAAATGACTGAACATGTGCTGAAGTCCTTTTTGAATCAGTCATATAATTCGAAATAAGCTTTCGCATGCGATCCATTTCGATGATTTCGTCTTGACCATTTACGGAAACTGGAATTTTTTTCTCTGGAGTATTGGCAACACTTGGCTCTTCCTTTTTTACTTCTGATACTTTTGTAGTTTCTACTGGTTTGGGAGTTGCAACATTTACAACCATTGCGGCTGCTTCTCTTCCTCTATTTTGTACAAAACTAATAATGTCATCTTTGGTCACTCTACCCTCTTTTCCAGTACCTTGAATTTTATCTAACTCATCAACCGAAACCCCTTCAGATTTGGCAATATTTTTTACTAATGGTGAGTAGAAACGTTCAGAATTTGAAAAATCTTGCACCACAGGAACTGGAGTTTTAACAGTTTCCTTTGCATTTTCTATAGATTGTTCGATGGCAGCAACTTCTGGAAGTGTTTCAACTTCTGGAAGTGATGTTGGCTCAGAAGAACCACCTTCTGTATTAATAATGGCAATGGTTTGTCCCACTTGAACCACATCATCCACATTAAATAAAATTTGAGAAAGAGTTCCAGCTACTTCAGAAGGCACTTCGCTGTCTACTTTATCGGTAGCAATCTCCAAAATAGCTTCATCTACTTCAATTTTATCTCCAACTTTCTTAAGCCAATTGGTAATGGTTGCTTCTGCAACACTTTCTCCCATTTTGGGCAATTTCAATTCAAATTTTGCCATATCTCTAACCTAAAGGTTTGTTTTTTAAAATCGTTTGCGAAATTACTAAAAAATAGACATATTTTACGAAAATTCAATAATTTTAAAGACTTATATAATCGATGAAAATCTATTTTTGTAATTCAAATTCTACTACTTCTCCCCTTTCAAAACTACTGTCACTACCCAACATGAATTCTTTTTCAGGATAAAGGAACCTAAAAGTCAAACTTTTAGAATTACTATTTTCCATCATTTTAAATGCATCTTTAAAAGAGATAAATTCTAAATCAAATATAACTTGAACTTTATTTGAATCTGCATATATTTCCGAAAGATTTTCAGGTAATTTTTCAACAATTTTTAGTTGTTTAAATGAATTTGAAATTTGAAATAAAAAATCAGACTGGTGAATGGAATTACTAATGAGGATACCTATTTCCGCTTTTTGAGTTTTTTTAGGTTTACTTTTTAGAAGTTTTAGAAATGAAAACACAAAAGCACCCATGGATAAAAAAATACTAAACCACTGTGATTTTTTGAAATGCTTTTGATAGAAATACTCCATCGCTTTTCGAAAATGATTGAGGTAAGTCACATCTTTAACGGTGCTTTCCCCCTTAAAATGAAGAACGGTAGCTTCAGAAAAGTAGTAGTTTTTTCGATGATACAACAAAGAACGATACGATAAATCAATATCATCTGAATACATGAAACACGCTTCATCAAAACCGTTTAATTGTTGGTATAAATCTCTTTCCATGACCATCATAGCACCAACAAGTATGTCAACTTGACCCGTTTCATGAGGCAATAGATGTTGTGCATAATAGCGATTCATCAAAGACCAGTTTGGAAAAATCTTGTAGAGTCCCGAAATTTTTGTAAAAGCTACCCATGGTGTGGGCACTCCCCTTTTGCTTTCAGGTAGGAAATGACCAGTGCCATCGATGAGCCTGCAACCCATGATTCCAATATTCGAGTTAGGATTTTGAATAAAGTTTAGAATTTTAGAAAACGCATCTTCTGCGACCAATGTATCTGGATTTAAGATGCAAACATACTTACCAGAGGCTTGTGCAACTCCAATATTATTTCCTTTTGGAAAACCTTCATTTTCAATATTTTGAATCAATTTGATCGTTGGATAACGTTCTTTTATCATTTTGCAACTCTCATCGGAAGAGTCGTTGTCTACCACAATAATTTCACTATCGATATTGAGTAATGCCTTTTGAACACTCAAAACACAGAGCTCTAGAAAATGCCGAACATTATAATTTAGGATGATCACAGAAAGTTGCATGGGACAAATTTAAAGCAACTTTAATAAGTCGTCAGGTTTTTTTTGATTATTCCAGAAAACGTGTAGTTCTAAAATCTTTTTCCCATTGTCAATACTGTAATATAAAGTGGTTTGTTTAGAGATTACCAAAGTAAAAACTTTTAGCTTTTTATTGAATGTTCCCATTTCAGGGTTTTTAGAAAGCCCATCTAAATTTTCTTCAACTAAACTTGTAAACTTTTCAACCTCTTTTAAATTCCATTTTTTCAAAATAAATTCGGATTCCTCAATGTAAGTTTCCATTGCGACAGTATCCCATTTGAAACTATACATCATTTTAAAAATGGATATCGCTCTTTGATTCTTCGCATTGCTTCTTCATGCGAAATGACTTTTCCATCTCTATGATTTTGTATAGATTTTTCCAAAAGCTGAATTAAAACGGGATGCAACTCATCTTCTTCAATAGCATTTTTTTCAACACTATAGCCCGTGCTTGTCTCTTCAACTTTGTTGATCTCTTTTTTATCGTGGCTTGGGTTTGATTTTTTTGACATGACTATGAAATTATAATCAAATATAAGGAACTTTTTAAAAAAACCTTTCACATCTTGTCGCTTCATTAGTCTATTTTTGCAATCTGTACCAATGGTCTCATTGACTAATTGATACATTAACTAATTGACACATTACTTCCATGAACTACCTTTCTGTAGAAAATATATCAAAATCCTTTGGCGAACGCGTATTGTTTGAAAACATTTCGTTTGGCATTAATAAAGACCAAAAAATTGCCTTTATCGCAAAAAATGGTACCGGAAAAACAACCATTATGAACATCATTAATGGGTATGACGAACCGGATACTGGTCAAGTGGTGATCCGAAAAAATATCAGAATGTCATTTTTGTCTCAAAAACCAAACCTGCAAGACGAATTAACCATTGAAGAAAGCATTTTTGCAAGTGATAATGAGACCTTAAAAGTAATTGAGCAATATGAAAAAGCTCTTCTGCATCCAGAAGACGAAGAAGCCTATCAAACGGCTTTTGACAAAATGGACCAGCACAATGCTTGGGATTTTGAAACGCAATTCAAGCAAATTTTATTTAAATTGAAATTAGAAGATTTCAGTTTGAAAGTGAAAAGTCTATCGGGTGGACAGAAAAAAAGACTATCTCTAGCTATTATTTTGATTAACCGTCCAGATTTATTGATTTTGGATGAACCTACTAACCACTTGGATTTGGAAATGATTGAATGGTTAGAAGATTATTTTGCTAAAGAAAACATCACCCTGTTTATGGTGACCCACGACCGATTCTTTCTAGAACGGGTGTGTAATGAAATCATCGAATTGGAAAACGGAAAACTGTATCAATACAAAGGGAATTATTCCTATTATCTTCAAAAGAAAGAAGAACGCATTGCCTCAGAAAATGCGAGTATAGATAAAGCCCAGAATCTTTTTGTGAAGGAATTAGCTTGGATGCGTCGACAACCAAAAGCGAGAACCACCAAGTCCAAATCGCGTCAGGATGATTTTTATAAAATCAAAGAAAAAGCAGAAAGTCGCAGAAAAGAAAATGTGGTAGAATTGGAAATCAACATGGAACGCATGGGCAGTAAAATCATTGAACTGTATAAAGTTTCAAAAAAGTTCAAAGACCGCATCATCCTTGACAATTTCACTTATGATTTTCAAAGAGGGGAACGCATTGGAATTATTGGAAAAAATGGGACTGGAAAATCCACCTTTTTAAATATTCTAACCAAAACAATCCTTCCGGATGCTGGAAAAGTAATCATTGGTGACACAATCAAAGTGGGATATTACACCCAAAGTGGCATTAATCCTAAACAAGGGCAAAAAGTCATTGACATCATCAAAGAATACGGAGAATACATTCCACTAACGAAAGGTAAAATCATTTCGGCATCGCAATTGCTAGAACGTTTTCTTTTTGATGCTAAAAAGCAATATGATTTTGTAGAAAAATTAAGTGGAGGCGAATTAAAACGATTGTATCTATGTACGGTTTTGATTCAGAATCCCAACTTTTTAATTTTGGATGAACCCACCAATGATTTGGATATTGTTACCTTAAATGTTCTTGAAAACTTCCTATTAGATTATCCAGGATGTTTATTGGTGGTGAGCCATGACCGTTATTTTATGGATAAAATTGTAGATCATTTATTTGTATTTAGAGGCGATGGTGAAATTGAAGATTTCCCAGGTAATTACTCTGATTTTAGAACCTATGAAAATTCAGCTGAACCCGATAAAAGTGAAGCTAAAGAAAAAGTAAATTGGAAGCAACAAAACAAAACCGAAGGACTTTCTTTTAATGAACAAAAGGAATTTCAAAAAATAGAACGAGAAATTAAAGAGTTGGAATTTGAGAAAAATCAAATCGAACAATTATTTGCTGATGGAAAAGTAGCTGATGATGCCATTGAGAAAAAAGCGAATGAAATGCAAATGATTATTAAAAAATTAGAAGATAAGGAAGAAAGATGGTTTGAGTTGTCTAGCAAAATGGAGTAGTTTTCAGTCGCAGTTTTCAGTCGCAGTCGCAGCGGGAAATAGTCTCAATTGGAATAATGTTTTTCATTATTTTAGTTAAACCATAACTTAAATTTAAAAAAATGGATTTCAAGGAACTATTAGCCTATCAAAAAGCATTTTCACTTGCAATGGAAATTTTTAGAATTAGTAATTCTTTTCCAAACGAAGAGAGATTTTCCCTAACTGACCAAATAAGACGTTCATCAAGAAGTGTATGTGCAAATATGGCTGAGGCATACAGAAAAAGAAAATATCCAAATTACTTCATAAGCAAACTAACCGATTGTGACGGCGAAAATTCAGAAACGACAGTTTGGCTTGATTTCTCATTAGCGTGTGGTTATTTAACTGATAATGGTCACTCTGATTTAGTTTCTAAATCAAGAGAAATTGGAAAATTAATTAATTTTATGATGAACAATCCGGATAAATTTGGGTGCAACCCAAACTAATAGAAAGCTGAAAACTGAGACTGAGACTGAAAACTGAGACTGCAACTTTGCGAGAAATGAAATATATTTTAAAAGCATATTTAAAATTTCTATTAAATTCCAAAAACGAACACGGCGTGCACTCCCCTTTTGTATTTGATTTGGTAACGAAATGCTTTTATGATAAAACAAAATATTCTAAATATGAGGTTTTAAAAAGTTATCGTAAATCGCTATTAAATAATCACACCATCATTGAAGTAACAGATTTTGGTGCGGGGTCTCGGGTATTTAAATCGAACCAAAGAAGGGTTTCCGATATTGCCAAAAATGCTGGAATATCTCCAAAAAGAGCAAAATTATTGTATAGAATGGTCCGCTATTTTCAGCCGGAATCCATTTTAGAAATTGGAACTTCGTTGGGGTTGGCAACAGCTGCATTATCCCTTGGAAAAACATCCCGAAGTCTCAAGACAAAAATCATAACATTAGAAGGTTGCCCCAATACCTTGAATCATTGTAAATCTCAATTTCAATCTCAAAACTCAAATTTTAACATTGAAAATATTAAATTTATAAATACCGAATTCTCGTCCTATTTAGAAACTGCGACTGGAAACTGCGACTGGAAACTGATACTATTCGACGGCAACCACTCCAAATCTGCAACTTTACATTATTTTGAATTATTAGTGCCCACCATTTCGAACGATTCGGTTTGGATTTTTGATGACATCCATTGGTCAAAAGGTATGGAAGATGCTTGGGAATTCATTAAAAACCACCCTAAAGTGACCGTAACAATTGATACCTTTCAATGGGGCATCGTTTTTTTTAGAAAAGAACAAGCCAAAGAACATTTTACGATTCGGGTGTAAATTGTAACAAATCTTCCCCCATTACTACTAATGTTTCAAAACGTTTACCATGGCTCAACCATTGATTAAAATAGAAGGTATTACCCGTGACTTTCAAATGGGCAGTGAAACCCTTCAAGTTTTAAAAGGAATTGATTTGATTATTAATAGAGGCGAATATGTAGCCTTAATGGGTCCATCGGGTTCTGGAAAATCAACGCTAATGAACTTATTAGGTTGTTTAGACACTCCAAGTGGAGGCACCTATATTTTAAATGGCAAGGATGTTAGTCAAATGGATGACGATGAATTAGCAGACATTCGAAATAAAGAAATTGGATTTGTATTTCAAACATTTAACTTAATGCCAAGAACTACCGCTTTGGACAATGTGGCATTGCCGATGGTCTATGCGGGTCATTCAAAATCAGAGAGACATACCAGAGCAAAAGAAGTACTCACACAAGTGGGACTTGCAGACCGAATGGACCACAAACCCAACGAACTTTCAGGAGGGCAAAGACAACGTGTCGCGGTGGGAAGAGCTTTGGTCAACAAACCTTCTATTATTTTGGCTGATGAACCTACGGGAAACTTAGACAGCAAAACCTCTGAGGAAATTATGAATCTGTTCAATGATATTCATGCCAACGGCAATACTGTAATTTTGGTTACCCACGAGGAAGACATAGCAGCCTATGCTCACAGAATCATCAGACTCAGAGACGGAATTGTAGAAAATGATGAAAGGGTTCGATAATCCTTTTTATATTTGTGTAAATTCCTTGAAACATGAAATTGCTCATCATTGCATCAGTTGTGCTCTTTGCACTCGTTTTGGTAATTACTCGAATGGCAAACAAGCAATCTAGAAACCGAAGAAATCGGAACTTCAAAACTAATTATTACAACAAAAAAAAGAAGTAAGCCTTTATGAAACTGGCACTACTTACCTGCTCTAAATTCCCAGAACTTATTGAAGCCGATCGAAAACTGCTTCCTTTACTTCTTGAAAAAGGATATGAAACAGAGATTGTTGTTTGGGACCAACCAAAAATAAAATGGGAGTCATTTGATTGTTTGATTTTTAGAAACACTTGGGATTATTATGAAAAGGAAGAAGAATTCCGAAAATGGTTGGAAAAACTCAATTCCCAAAAACTAAAAACAGTAAATCCACTCACTTTAATTCAGTGGAATCTCCATAAGTTTTATTTAAAAGAATTAGAAGAAAAAGGTATCCCCATTTTAAAAACATTTTTTCTTGAAAAAGGAAATTTTTTTGATTTTGATAACCAAGTTCCACAAGAGATGGATGAATTGGTTTTAAAACCGGCTTTTTCCGCGGGAAGTTACCTCACCATTAAATTCAAAAGAGAATCATGGAAACAGGTTTTTCAAACCTATCAAGAACATTTTTCAAACAAAGACTTTTTACTACAACCTTTTAGACCTGAAATTCAAAGTTTTGGAGAAACTTCAATGATCTTCTTCAACGGTGCATTTTCTCATGCTATAAATAAAAAGCCAAAGGAAAATGATTTTAGAGTTCAAGTACAATATGGAGGAATTTACAACTCTTTTCAACCAACACCAGCATTAATTCTACAAGCTGAAAAGGTGATTCATGCATTGCCACAACAGTCCATGTATGCTCGTGTTGACGGAATTGTAAAGGAAGGTGCATTTGAACTCATGGAAATAGAACTCATTGAACCAGATTTATATTTTACCATTGTTCCAGATGCAAAACTCCGATTTGTGAATGCCATCGATGAATGGCTCTTAAAATCCTCTTAACAAATGAGTCTTGGCGAATGAGTCATTGCTTTAATTAGTATTTTAGCCTTAAATTTTAACACATGAAAATCTATACTAAAACCGGAGATGAAGGGACTACTGCCTTGTTTGGTGGCACCAGAGTTCCCAAGCATCATATGAGAATTGAAAGCTATGGAACCGTTGACGAACTAAATTCACATATTGGTTTGATTCGCGACCAGCCAATAAATACGAATTACAAAGAAGTACTCATTGAGGTTCAAGACAGGTTATTTACTGTGGGTGCTATCTTGGCAACCCCTCCCGAAAAAGAAACATTAAAAAATGGGCAACCACGATTGAATATCAACAGAATTTCTGACTTTGATATTGAATACCTTGAAAAAGAAATCGATGCCATGAACGAAGCATTGCCACCAATGACTCATTTTGTATTACCTGGTGGACACACCACTGTGTCATATTGTCATATTTCTCGTTGTGTTTGCCGTCGAGCGGAACGATTGGCAGTACATTTACATGAATTAGAACCCACAGATGGTCAAGTATTAAAGTATTTAAACCGACTTTCTGACTACCTTTTTGTGTTGGCACGAAAGTTGTCCAACGACCTTCAAGCAGATGAAGTAAAATGGATCCCTAGAAAGGGATAAACACTTAAAAAGTCATGAAATGAAGGTGTTTACAATTTTAACAAAAATAACGTTCTTAACAAAAATGATAAAATAAAACAACTTTTACTTGACTATATCAGTAGAAAATTTATTTTTGCAAAAAATTAAATCGATAGAAGATGTATTGGACCTTAGAATTAGCATCCTACCTTAGTGATGCACCGTGGCCAGCCACCAAAGATGAACTCATCGATTATGCAATCAGAACTGGAGCTCCACTTGAAGTGGTAGAAAATCTTCAATCTATTGAGGATGAGGGCGAAAATTACGACTCAATGGAAGAAATTTGGCCTGATTACCCCACAGATGATGACTATCTCTGGAATGAAGATGAGTATTAAAAAAATAATATCAACCCTGTAAAAGTCTCGAAAGAGGCTTTTTTTATGCCTAACTTTACGCACATTAAAAACCATAGTAATCATGAGTTTAATTCAAAATATTCTTAAAGTCTTTGTCGGTGATAAATCCGAAAAAGACATTAAGATCATTCAACCTCTCATACAAAAAGTTAACAGCTTTCAAAGTCAACTTCAAGCTCTTTCTCATGACGAATTAAGAGCGAAAACAGCTTTTTTTAAAGAGACTATAAAAAAGGCAAGAACTGAAAAAGACAATGAAATTGCCGCAAAGAAAAAACAATCCGAGGAAACTACTGACATCAACTTGAGAGAGGACATTTATGCGGAGATTGATAAGCTTGAACAAGATGCTTATGACATTTCAGAAAAGGTTTTAAATGATTTGTTGCCAGAAGCTTTTGCTGTAGTAAAAGAAACAGCTAGGAGATTTAAAGAAAATCAAGAAATTGAAGTAACCGCTTCTGCCAAAGACCTTGAATTATCTGCAACAAAAACCTATGTAACCATTAAAGGCGATAAGGCCATTTGGGCTAATTCATGGAATGCCGCTGGAAAAGAAATCACTTGGGATATGATTCACTATGACGTTCAGCTCATTGGTGGGGTTGTATTGCACCAAGGTAAAGTAGCTGAAATGCAAACTGGTGAAGGAAAAACCCTTGTAGCGACTCTTCCACTCTACCTCAATGCGTTGACTGGAAACGGGGTACACTTAGTGACAGTGAATGACTACTTAGCAAAACGAGATAGTACTTGGAAAGCTCCATTATTTGAGTTCCACGGCCTAACTGTGGAGTGTATTGATAATCACAAACCCAATACTCCTGAAAGAAGAAAAGCCTATGAAGCAGACATCACCTACGGTACTAACAATGAATTTGGCTTTGATTATTTGAGAGATAATATGTCTCACACTCCTGAAGATTTGGTTCAGAAAAGACATAACTATGCCATTGTCGATGAGGTTGACTCCGTTTTAATTGATGATGCTCGTACTCCTTTAATCATTTCTGGGCCAGTTCCTCAAGGTGACCGACATGAATTTATGGAATTGAAGCCAAAGGTGGAAAATCTAGTGGCACTTCAACGAAATTTGGCAACCCACTGTTTAACAGAAGCCAAAAAACTCATCAAAGAAGGTAATACTAAAGACGGTGGATTTTATTTGTTGAGAGCACACAGAGCGTTGCCTAAAAATAAAGCCTTAATCAAGTTTTTAAGTGAGGAAGGAATCAAACAATTGCTTCAAAAAACTGAGAATTTTTACATGCAAGACAACAACCGTGAAATGCCTAAAGTGGATGAAGCGTTGTATTTTGTCATTGAAGAAAAGAACAATCAAGTGGAGTTAACTGACAGCGGGGTAAAATTTCTATCTAAAGACACCGACGAAAGTTTTTTCGTGTTACCCGATATTGGGACTGAAATTGCTCGTATTGAAAAAATGAAATTGGGAATTGATGCCGAAGCCGAAGAAAAAGAAAAATTATTCCAAGATTTCTCTATTAAGTCGGAACGTATTCATACACTGACCCAGTTATTAAAGGCCTATGCTGTTTTTGAAAAAGATGTAGAATACGTTATCATGGACAATAAAATTATGATTGTCGATGAACAAACAGGACGTATTATGGAAGGTAGAAGATATTCTGACGGTTTGCATCAAGCGATTGAAGCCAAAGAGAATGTTAAGATTGAAGCTGCGACGCAGACTTTTGCTACGGTAACACTACAGAACTATTTTAGAATGTATCGCAAATTGGCTGGTATGACAGGTACAGCAGTTACTGAAGCCGGTGAACTTTGGGAAATCTATAAATTGGATGTGGTTGAAATTCCCACCAACCGACCTATCGCAAGAAAAGACCAAGAAGACTTAATTTTTAAAACCACTCGCGAGAAATTCAATGCGGTTATTGAAGATGTTACGAAGCTTTCAAATGCAGGAAGACCGGTGTTGATTGGTACCACTTCGGTGGAAATTTCAGAATTGTTGAGTCGGATGTTGAAAATGAGAAATGTTCCTCATAATGTTTTGAATGCAAAATTGCATAAAAAAGAGGCCGACATCGTTGCCGAAGCTGGAAAAGCTGGAATTGTAACGATTGCCACCAACATGGCAGGTCGTGGTACGGACATTAAACTTTCTGATGAAGTTAAAAAAGCAGGAGGTTTAGCTATTGTGGGTACTGAACGTCATGACTCGAGACGTGTGGACAGACAGTTACGTGGTCGTGCAGGTCGTCAGGGTGACCCAGGGAGCTCTCAGTTCTATGTTTCGTTAGAAGACAACCTGATGCGTTTATTTGGCTCTGAGCGTGTGGCTAAAGTCATGGACCGTATGGGAATCAAAGAAGGAGAAGTTATTCAGCATTCGATGATGACCAAATCTATCGAAAGAGCACAGAAAAAAGTAGAAGAAAACAATTTTGGAATTCGTAAGCGTTTATTGGAATATGATGATGTCATGAATTCGCAACGTGAAGTGATTTACAAGAGAAGACGTCATGCCCTTCATGGAGAACGTTTGAAAGTAGACATCGCCAACATGCTTTATGATACTTGCGAATCCATAGCTACGACCAACAAATTAGCCAATGATTTCAAAAACTTTGAATTTGATTTAATTCGCTACTTTTCGATTACTTCGCCTGTTTCAGAATCAGAATTTAATAAATTCACTGAAATGGAATTGATAGGAAAGATTTATAAAGCTGCTATGGCTTATTACGAAGAAAAAAATGCTCGTGATGCCAGAGAAGCCTTCCCTATCATTAAAAATGTATATGAAAATCCTAATAACCAGTATGAGCGAATTGTCGTTCCTTTTAGTGATGGTCAAAAGACGCTAAATGTAGTAACAGATTTAAAAAAAGCTTATGATTCTGAAGGAAAACAATTGGTAGCTGATTTTGAAAAGAACATCACTCTGGCCATTGTGGATGAAGCCTGGAAAAAGCACTTACGCAAGATGGACGAATTAAAGCAATCGGTACAGTTGGCAGTGCACGAACAGAAAGACCCGTTATTGATTTACAAATTTGAGGCGTTTAATTTGTTCCGTTCCATGTTGGATAAAGTGAATAAAGAAGTAATTTCCTTCTTGTTTAAAGGAGATTTACCTCAACAAAATGCTCAGATTCAAGAAGCACGACAACCCAAAAAGCGGGAAGACTATCAAACATCCAAAGATGAAGTTCCTAACAGTGATCGTTTAGCGGCACAAAATCGTGAAGCAGGACAAACCCAACGTCAGTCCATCACCGAAACGATTGTACGTGAAACACCCAAAATCAATCGAAATGACACCGTTACCATCAAGCATGTCATGAGTGGCAAATCGGAAACGATGAAATACAAAAAAGCGGAAAGCATGATTGCCGGAGGCGAATGGGTTTTGGTGAAGGAGTAATATTTTAAAAAATTCAAATAAAAAAACCAGAACGAGATTGTTCTGGTTTTTTTTATAAAATTTTCCCCGGATTCATAATCCCCTTAGGGTCAAAAATATGCTTGAGGTTTTTCATCAAAGCTAAATGATGTGAAGGAAAAGCAATATCCATATAGTCTTTTTGCACAAAACCAATGCCGTGTTCGCCGGAGAGTGTACCCCCCAAGGAAACGGTAAGTTCAAAAATCTCCCGAATGCCGTGTTTTATATCGGTATTCCAAAAATCGTCGGGCAAATTACCTTTGATGATATTCACATGCAGATTGCCATCTCCGGCATGCCCATAAGAGACCGATTGAAATCCGTACTTGCGACCGATTTCTTTTATTCCCTTGAGGAGTTGGGGTAAATGATAGCGGGGAACAACGGTGTCTTCCTCCTTATAAACCGAATGGGCTTTTACGGCTTCTGCAATGCCGCGTCGCATTTTCCATAACGCTTTTTTCTGGTCTTCCGTATCGGCAAACAAGACTTCGTCAATCTTATATGCCTCAAGCACACCCATCACCTTTTCTGCTTCGAGCATGAGTATTTCAGGATAATTTCCATCCAATTCAATCAATAGATGGGCCTGTACCTGATCATGTACCGTCACCGGAATTTCCTCAATAAATTCCAAAGCCCAATCAATGGCATCGCGTTCCATAAACTCCAGGGCACTGGGGATAATTCCGGCTTTAAAAATGGCCGCTACCGCTTCACAAGCTTCTTCCGCTTTATAAAAAGGCACCAGCATCAAAACATTTGAGGTGGTTTGAGGTAGTAATTTCAAAACAATCTTGGTGATGACTCCCAGGGTACCTTCACTCCCCACCATGAGCTGGGTAAGGTTATAGCCTGTAGAGTTTTTTAAGGTATTGGCTCCTGTCCAGATGATGTCTCCATTGGGCAAAACCACTTCCAAATTGATCACGTAATCTTTGGTTACGCCATACTTTACGGCACGAGCCCCTCCGGCATTTTCGGCGACATTGCCACCTATCCAGCAACTCCCCATACTGCTTGGATCTACCGGATAAAAAAGTCCCTTTTCGGCAACCGCTTCTATCAAAACTTGGGTAATTACAGCCGGTTCAACGGTGACCTGTAAATTATTTTCATCTATAGTCAGGATGTGATTCATACGTTCCATGGCCAAACCAATCCCTCTTTTGATGCTCAAAGCTCCCCCACTCAAACCGGTTTGTCCACCAATGGGTACAACGGGGATTTCGTGTAGGTAAGCCAATTTCATGATTTGAGATACTTCGCCAACGGTTTGAGGTTTTACGACAACAGAAGGCGGAAATACATAATTTTCCGTTTCATCATGACCATACTTGAGTAGATTTGATTCGTCAGTAAGTACAAATTCTGAACCTACGATGGACTTTAATTTGTCAAGGAGTTCGGAAGACAGTTTCATAATTAATTCACTAAAGATAAAATCCAGTACCACAAAGATAGCGTAAGAAACGAAAGTGGAATACCGATTCCAACCATCATCGTGCTCAACTTCGGTTTAAGCCCATAACTAGAGGCGAGAATAGAAGCCGTGATCATGGGAGCCATCGCCGCTTGTGTAACCGAAACATTCACAATCAAAATATCTGCATCAAAAATAAACTTATACAAAATCAAGAAAAACAAAGGATATAAAAAAAGTTTAAAACCCAATCCTAAAGCAAGGAAATTCCAGTGTTTACTGTGTCGTTCCCAAGTTAACTGTAGCCCCACAGAAGTCAAAGCAACGGGCGTTACCGTACTCCCCAACTTACTAAAAACAGCTTGTGTCAATTCTGGGAAATCAGTCCTAGTTAAATTGAGGGTCAAAGCAATAATAAAAGCAATAAATGGAGGAAATGAAAGCACTTTTTTAAGCATTTGCCTCCCCGAAGTGGTTCCTCTTGAATGACTGGTTGCGACTAAAATTCCCAAAGTAGCAATAACAATAGACGAACCCGGTTGATCCACCAAAATGGCTAATTGAAGTCCTTCGCCTCCATAAAGAGCCTCCGTAATGGGATAGCCAAGAAAAGCTGTATTTCCTAAACCTGCAGTTAAAATCAAACTACCCGTTAGCTTTTTAGAGCATTTATAATAGGTTCCTAGTAATGTAAAGAACGCAAAGGAAAATCCAAATCCCAACCATGCGACACCCACTGGATAGAGTAATTGGGAGGACAACTCAATTTTTGGAATATAATACAGTGCAAGTGCCGGGAGAGAAATATAAATCACAAAATGATTTAATGCTACATAGGCATTAGCAGGAAGTGTTGGCAATCTCTTTAGAGCTAAACCGATGCCAATACACGTAAAAATTAAGAGAATATTCTCCATATAAGCAATTTGAGGGCAAAAGTAAATCTAATCAGTGGTAAAACATAAATTAGATTGGGAATTATTACCTTTACATCTATAAGATTCACACCTATGACTGATCGTTCTAAACATTCAGCTTTACATGAAAAAGAAGGAGTTACTCCACCAAAAACAGTGAGTACTGTTGTGGCGAATGTTATTAAAAACAAGCGGAAACAAACGTTGAATCCCGAAGTGCTTTTACAACGCATTTTAGAAGGCAATGTAACTGCTTTGAGCCAAGCCATCACATTGGTGGAAAGTACAGCAACAAAGCATCAGGAACAAGCACAATGGTTGATACAACAATGCTTGCCTTTTGCCAATCGTTCCATTAGAGTAGGTATCACAGGAGTTCCAGGAGTTGGAAAAAGTACGTTCATCGAATCATTGGGCGTTCATCTTTGCGATAAGGGTAAAAAAGTGGCTGTTTTGGCTGTTGACCCGAGCAGTAGTCTTTCTAAGGGAAGTATTCTAGGCGATAAAACCCGAATGGAAGAATTGGTAAAACATTCTGACGCTTATATCCGCCCAAGTGCCGCCGGAGACAGTCTGGGAGGTGTGGCACGAAAAACTAGAGAAAGTATTTGGTTGTGTGAAGCCGCCGGTTTTGATACTATTTTGGTGGAAACCGTGGGTGTGGGTCAAAGTGAAACCGCTGTACACAGCATGGTAGATTACTTTTTATTGTTAAAGATTTCAGGGGCAGGCGATGAACTACAGGGCATCAAACGCGGTATCATGGAAATGGCCGATGCCATCGTTATCAATAAAGCCGATGGTGATAACATCAAAAAAGCTAATCTAGCTAAAGTGGAATTTAACCGGGCTTTACATTTATTTCCGCCCAAAGCTTCCGGTTGGCAGCCCAAAGTCTCCACTTGTAGTG
The DNA here is from genome assembly GCA_046293575.1 of Flavobacterium sp. Lineage (GTDB taxonomy): Bacteria > Bacteroidota > Bacteroidia > Flavobacteriales > Flavobacteriaceae > Flavobacterium. The sequence continues at coordinate 36,401 of JBKBOP010000004.1, forward strand.
CATTGCAACATGAAGGCATTGATCAAATTTGGAACACTATAGCATCTTTCATTGCGTTTACAGAAAAAAGTGGATATTTTGCCAAGCACAGGGCAGATCAAAACCAATTCTGGATGATGGAAACCATCAATGAACAATTAAAAAATCATTTTTACAATCATCCTGAAATTATTGATTTATTGAATAAAAAGAAAAAAGCGGTACAAAATGATGCACTCTCACCTTTTGCCGCAGCAATGGAATTACTTTCTACTTACTTTAAATAGACTTCTTTTTTATACCCTATCTAATTCAAAAGTGAAAATATTTTTATATTTATGCTATATAAGGTATAAAATATTAATAAAATTAAAAATTAAACCCTTTTTGATATAATTTTTAGATATTTTTGTATTTTTGTGGTTTAAAAGGTATAAATATGCGAGAAAATCTAACCGAGTTAAGTAAGCACATCAAATTAAAACGCAAGCAAAATCAACTTACACAGCCGGAATTGGCATTGAAAGCAGGAGTTGGATTACGCTTTGTGCGAGATTTAGAACAAGGAAAAAGCACTTTAAGAATGGACAAAGTGAATGATGTATTAAGCTTATTTGGAGAAACATTAGGGCCAGTTCAAATTGATCGAGAAAAGTTGATAACAAATGAATAGAAGCGGAAAAGTATATATGAAAAATGAATACTGCGGAACAGTGTTAGAAACTGATCACGGTTATCTATTTCAATATGATACTAGTTATTTAAAAAAAGAAAAAGCACAAGCAGTCAGCGTAACACTACCATTAACTGAAAAACCGTATCAAAGTAAAACCCTTTTTGCTTTTTTTGATGGATTAATCCCGGAAGGCTGGTTGTTAGACATCGCAGAGAAAAACTGGAAAATAAATTATAAAGACCGAATGGGTTTGCTCTTAACCTGTTGCAAAGATTGCATTGGAGCTGTGAGTGTTCAAAAAAATGAAAAATTATAAAAAAAAATATTTAGCACGATTACAAAATGTTACCAAGGAAGTTCATGAATCTGAAACTTTTTATGGAAGAAGATGTTTGTATTGTTATGAACCACTTTTTGATAGTCATTCAGATTTACATGAAGCGTGTAATAAGCGTTTTTTTGGACAATTAAAAACGCCACAACTGAATTACAATTTGGAAAACCTACAGGAATTAGCTTCAAAAGTTATCCAAAGCCAAATGGCAGTTACAGGTGTTCAAGCTAAAGTTTCATTGAGTCTGTATAGGAAAGAAGAAAAAAACTTAACTAAAAAACTAACTATCGTTGGGCTTTATGGTGATTATATACTCAAACCTCCGTCGGAACATTATGAGCAATTGCCGGAATTAGAAAGTGCAACGATGCACATGGCAGAGGTTTGTGGCATAAAAGTAGTTCCTCATAGTTTAGTTAAGTTACAAGACGGAACACTTTGCTACATCACCAAACGTGTGGATAGAACACGAAAAAGCAAACTTCAAATGGAAGATATGTGCCAACTAAGTGAACGATTAACCGAAGACAAATACAAAGGAAGTCACGAGCAAGTTGCCAAATTGGTTTTAAAATATTCGAGCACACCGCTTTTGGATGTGAGTAATTTTTATGAGCAAGTATTGTTTAGTTTTTTTACTGGAAATTCAGATATGCATTTGAAGAATTTCTCTTTATTAGAAAAAGAAGGACAAGGATTAAGTTTGTGTCCGGCTTATGATTTAGTGCCAACAACACTAGTAAATCCGGCAGACACAGAAGAATTAGCTTTAACTCTAAATGCTAAAAAAAGAAAACTCAAATACAATGATTTTTTAGTGGCTTATGAACATGGTGGCTTGAATAAAAAGGTTTTAGATAATACCTTAGAGCTTTTTGTGTATGCCAAACCTGAAATACTTGAAGTTCTTGAGAAAAGCTTTGTATCACAAGAGCTTAAAACCAAATACTATCTTTTGATAAACAAAAGATTTGAGCAGTTGGGATTAGAATAATTTTGATTGAAAAAAGGCCGTTTATCATTCAAAAACGGCTTTTTCTTTACTTACTCTTCGTAACCTTCCATTTCCATATCATAGAAAGCAACCGCTTCTACAATTAATTTTTCAAGTTCCTCGCCTACTTCCTCCTCTTCAGAAGAATCAATATCTTCAAGTAATTCTACTTCATCATCAGCTAGATTGATAATAAACCTGGGGAAATCAAGGTGAATCACAAAAATATCGTCTGGAAATTCAGAATTATCAGCTAATAAAAACTTTGGTAAGTTCATGTTGTAATGGTTTTCGGGTTGAAAGTTGCGGGTTAATATTCCTTATTCATATTCAAATGTACCAAATTCACTTTTAATAGTGAGTTTTTTGCTTTCAGAAGCCTCCACTCTCCCAATAATTTGAGCATCAACACTGAACGATTTTGAAATAGCGATAATGTCATTTGCAATTTCTTTAGGAACATACAATTCCATTCTGTGACCGCAATTAAACACTTGATACATTTCCTTCCAATCGGTGTTAGATTCATGTTGTATCATTTTAAAGAGCGGTGGAATTGGGAAAAGCTTATCTTTTATAATGTGTAGTTGCTCAACAAAATGCAATATTTTGGTTTGTGCACCTCCACTACAATGCACCATGCCGTGAATATCTTTTGGACTGTATTTTTCTAAAATCGTCCGAATAACAGGGGCAAAGGTACGGGTGGGTGACAAAACTAATTTGCCAGCATCAATCGGACTATCTTTCACATTGTCCGTCAGCTTTTTTGAGCCTGAATAAACTAATTCTGAAGGTACAGCAGCATCAAAACTTTCGGGATATTTTTCGGCTAAATACTTTGCAAAGACATCATGACGAGCCGATGTGAGTCCGTTACTACCCATACCTCCATTATATTCTTTTTCATAGTTAGCCTGACCAAATGAGGCCAATCCAACAATCACATCTCCATTTTCAATACGAGCATTATCAATAACGTCTTTTCGTTTCATTCGGGCCGTTACTGTTGAATCAACAATGATGGTTCTAACTAAATCGCCCACATCGGCAGTTTCACCCCCCGTTGAGTGAATAGTAACTCCGAAACTTTTCAATTCTTGAATCAGTTCTTCGGTTCCGTTGATAATAGCAGCTATCACCTCACCTGGTATGAGATTTTTATTTCTACCAATGGTTGAGGACAGTAAAATATTGTCATAGGCTCCAACACACAATAAATCGTCCACATTCATGATGAGGGCATCTTGTGCGATTCCATTCCATACAGAGATATCTCCCGTTTCTTTCCAATACATATACGCCAACGACGATTTTGTGCCAGCTCCATCAGCATGCATGATTAAGCAATACTCTGGGTCATTGGTCAAATAGTCGGGGATAATTTTACAAAATGCTTTTGGAAACAGACCTTTATCTATTTTTTGGATGGCATTGTGTACATCTTCTTTTGCGGCAGAAACTCCACGCTGTGCATATCGCTTACTGGTATCAGAACTCATGGTTGTGTTATTGAGAGGGCAAAGATAAGATATTACAAAGCAAGATTAAAACCGAAAATAAAAACATAAGAATGATTTCAATTCTTTATAATTTCAATTTCAACTCTTCGGTTGGCAGCACGTTCCTCCTCATTTGATTCGGGAATTAAAAAAAGTGGTTGCGTAACTCCAAACCCTTTGTAAGACAATCGAGATTTTTCAATTCCATTCATTGTCAAAAATTGCCAAACAGCTTTAGCTCGTTGTCCAGATAGATTATTACGGTCGTTGGTCATGCAGCAAATATGCCCTTGAATATCAATAGAAATGTCTGGGTTTTGATTCATGACCATCAGAATCTCATATAATTTTCCTCTTGACTCTTTCACAATGGCAAACGTATTAAGATGAAAATTTAAGTTTTCGAGTTTAAGTTTTTCACCGGGTTGAGCTTGGTCTACCCTTTCCATAAAGACTCGATCTAATTCAATTTGTGAGAGGCTTCCATCAGGATTTCGCACTTCTATGATATCTGGGTATTGTCTTTTGGGTTTTGGTTTTGGAACAGGTTTTTCCTCCACTATACCTAATATTTCATTTTCTCTTGGAATATCAGATTCCAATAAGTAAAAAACAGTTACTCTTCTATTTTCTGCTTTATTGGTTGACTGCTGATGTAATTTTCCAAAACTTCTCCTTTTGAAATCATCACGGATGGCTACTTTATTTTCAACTCTATTATAAATAGTTTCAACACGTTTTTGTGCTAGTGTATCATTATACCCAATGCTTCCATCTTCGTCAGTATATCCATTGATACCAACAATTTTGACCTTAGGATTCTCAGATATCCATTTTTCAAGTCTATTACTTTCTTGTGTTTTTAATTGAAATTGATTACTTTCAAAATAAAAAGAAGTTTGTTCTTGACTAGAAACAGTCAAAATAAAAAAAAAGGCTATTAAGAGAACAAGTGTATTTTTCATTATCAAATTAAAACGAATGAAGCCTAAATAAATTGCAATATAGGAACTTCAAAAGTCAATTTGGCTTTTATAAAACAATAAACTTAGTTGTATAAAAATAAAAAATCTGGATGTTACTCCAGATTTTTTTTAAAATATTTGTTAGAAGACTACCTTGTGAACAACATTTCTCTGTATTTGGTGAGTGTCCACATTTCGTCATCCACCAATAACTCTAGCTTATCGCAATGGTATCTGATTTCATCGAAATAGGGTTTCACTTTGTTACAATAAGCAGTGGCTTTTTTCTCAGCACTTTCTACAAGATTCGCTTTTTTACGTTCTTCAATCATAGAATTTATTTTCAAATTAATTCCTTCAATATGAGAAGAAATCTCCTTAATCAATTCAATTTGTTGTTTTGCTACATTTTGAAAATCCTTACCAAAAATTTCTTTCAATCCTTTTACATTTTCAATTAAAGTATTTTGATATTTAATGGCTGTAGGGATGACATGATTTCTTGCAATATCGCCGAGTACTCTTCCTTCAATCTGAATTTTTTTGGCATACTCTTCAAGTTCAATCTCATAGCGAGCCTCAACTTCCACATGATTCATGATACCTAATTCTTCGAATAAATCAATTGATTCTTTTGAAACTCTTGCTTTTAGAGCTTCAGGCGTTGTTTTATTATTACTAAGACCTCGTTTTTTTGCCTCTTTTTCCCAGGCTTCGCTATAGCCATCGCCTTCAAACAAAATATTTCTGGATTGCTTGATGTATTCTCTCAATACATTAAAAATAGCTTCATCTTTTTTGAGTTCCTTACCTTTAATAAGAGCATCTACTTCTGCTTTGAATTCTATCAGTTGTTTAGCAACAATAGCATTTAAAGTGGTCATGGCATTCGCACAGTTTGCCGATGAACCCACCGCTCTAAACTCAAACTTATTTCCTGTAAAAGCAAATGGAGACGTTCTATTTCTATCAGTATTATCCAGTAATAAGTCAGGAATTTTGCCTACAACATTTAACTTTAAATCCGTTTTTTCTTCTGGGGATAGTTTACCACTAGTTACTCCTTCTAAATCATTCAACACTTTTGTGAGTTGTTGACCGATAAATACAGATATAATTGCAGGTGGTGCTTCATTGGCTCCAAGTCTGTGATCATTACTAGCAGAAGCAATGGAAGCTCTCAATAATTTCTCATACTTACATACTGCTTTGATTGTATTAATGAAAAAGGTCAAGAACTGTAGATTACTCATAGGTGTTTTTCCAGGACTCAACAAATTGATACCCGTATCTGTTGCAAGAGACCAGTTATTATGCTTACCTGAACCGTTAACACCTTTAAATGGTTTTTCATGAAACAGTACTTTAAAATCGTGTTTTTCAGCCACTTTGGACATAACATCCATAAGTAATGAATTGTGGTCTACCGCTAAATTGGTTTCCTCAAAAATGGGAGCTAATTCATATTGGTTGGGAGCCACTTCATTATGACGTGTTTTAACTGGAATACCAAGCAACATACATTCATTCTCCAAATCCCGCATATAATTTAAAACCCTTGTTGGAATAGACCCAAAGTAATGGTCTTCTAATTGTTGGCCTTTTGCTGAGGAATGTCCGAGCAAGGTCCTACCTGTTAAAATAAGATCGGGTCTTGAATTAGCAAGGGCTCTGTCCACTAAAAAATATTCTTGTTCCCAACCAAGTGTTGGTGTAACCATTTTTACATTTTTATCAAAATATTGGGCAACATCTGTTGCAGCCTCATCGATAGAATATAGTGCTCTTAATAAAGGGGTTTTATAATCTAATGCTTCGCCTGTATAGGAAACAAATATAGTGGGTATACAAAGTGTAGTTCCAAATACAAATGCTGGAGAACTCGGATCCCAAGCGGTGTACCCTCTAGCCTCAAAAGTATTTCTAATCCCTCCATTTGGAAAACTAGAAGCATCAGGTTCTTGTTGTACTAATTGGCTTCCTCCAAATTTTTCAACTGGATCGCTGCCATCAAAAGAGGTTTCAAAAAAAGCATCATGTTTCTCAGCAGTAGCTCCAGTTAAGGGTTGAAACCAGTGAGTATAATGAGTTACTCCTTTAGAAAGTGCCCATTCTTTCATTCCCATAGCAACATAATCAGCTACTTTTCGGTCAATCTTTGTGCCTAATTGGATAGCACTTTGAACAGCTTTATAAGCCTCAGGTGTCAAAAACTGTCGCATGGACTTATCATTAAAAACATTAGTTCCGAAAATTTCGGATTTTTTTTGTAACTCTTCTACTTTTACAGGTTTTCTTGAAGAAGTTTCTTTTAAAGCTTGAAATCTAAAAGTTGACATATCTTTTTAATTTTGATTCAATTTATGGGGCAAATATAAAAACATTAATACGTTTAATTGAACACCCCCCCTCCTTTTTTATCAACACTTCATTTTTTTTTAATTATAAACACTATGACCCCCTTAAAAAAAAGCCAAATTATAAATAAAAAAAAGGGGGTGCAAATTGCACCCCCTTTAAGTTTGGTATTAAATGATTACTGTTCTGAAACTACTTTCAGAATTTCTGATTCTTTATCAGTAGTAACTTTTACTAAGTAAACCTGTCCTGATTGTCTTAAGAAAGACTTCACATTATTGAACACAATTTCTTTGTTGAAGTAACCATCTGTATCAGTATAAGTATGAACAAGAGACCCTTTTGTATCGAAGAATTCGATAGTTACTGAGGAGTTATACTCATATCTGTAGTTAATCGTTAACTTATCACCAAATGGAACTGGATAAGCTCTAACTCCTGACTTATTACCCCTTGGAGGATTTGCAGAAATTGTAGCCGGGGTTCCACCTAATGGACAACCAGCATTGTTATAACCATCTAATTGAGTAGCTAATAATCCTGGTGCGTTTCCACCTGTTAGGAATGCTTGGTTAACTAAGTTTATGATTGTTGCTGTACTTCCAAAGAAGTAGTCAACTTCATTATGACATGCATTTAATAATGCAGCAACTGATTGTCTTCCAAGGTTGTTAATACCACCTCCGCCAAGATTAATTACTTGAAGTAACGTTAAATTAGCTAATTGTGAAGGAGCGTTAACAAACACACTACCATATAGTGTACTTGTACTGTAATTTGCACACCATCTATTGGTGTGGTTTTTCCAGTAGCCAATAGTACACCCTTCTGTTGCACAAACAGGTGTTGAGAATGTAGCAGAAACCGTTACAGTTGAACAAGCATCACTCACTACATAGGAAACAGTCAAGGACTGACCCGGCAATGGTAATACAAATCCGCTTAAGTCGGTTTCATCAATTTCCCCACAACCTCCACTGTATGCAAATCCAGCTAACCAAGTATCAAATTGATCTTGAATATCGAAATCACAATTTGCTTCTAAATGTCCAGGTGATTCAAGAACTATTGCTGGAGTAAGGATTGTAAATACTCCAACTGATTGAGTCGAATTACCATTACAGTCAGTAGCAGTAAAGGTTACTGTTACACTTCCACATGTCTGATCAAATCCATTAAAGTTATTTGACCAAGTTACATCTGAACAACTATCATTTGCAAAAGCACCACCATTAGAGTATAACCAAGCCTCTAAATCAGCTTGATTTCCGTTACCATCACAATCAACTTCTAAAGTTGAAGATGGCACAACTACAATTGGTGCAGTGTTATCTTGTACATGAATAGTTTGTTTGTGGAATCTTGCATTCAAACAATTATCTCTGGCTTGCCAGATTCTGATGATAGTGTAGTTTGAAGGACAATCTCCAGGTACAATATTTTCAAAGAATACTATTGTAACATCATCGTCACAATTATCCTCAGCTGTCACAATTGCAGGAGCAGGAATATCAGAACACTCTACAGTAACATCTATAGGTAATTGACTAGTGAATACAGGAGCAATGGTATCAATAACAGTTACAGTTTGCGTAGCAGTTGACACATTACCAGCACAGTCTGATGCTGTCCAAGTTCTAGTTATACTACCACCACAAACATCTAGATTTGATACATCAGCGTAAGTTAAACTTACAACTTCAGAACAGTTATCCATGGCAGATGGTGAGCTAAACTGAACATCATCAACACATTCAACACTGTAGTTCTCTCCAACACCAGAAATAACAGGTGCTGTAGTATCATTAATAGTGATGGTTTGTGAAGCACTGCTAGAGTTACCAGCACAATCCGTAGCAGTCCAGGTTCTGGTTACAGTACCTAATCCACACTCATCTAAATCTGAACTATCTTGGTAAGTAACGTTTACTTGCTCATCACATGCATCAGTAGCTGATGGAGTGCTGAAGATAGCATCTTGGTCACATTCAACACTGTAGTCTTGACCAACATTGCTGATCATAGGAGCAACAGTATCGTTGATAGTGATGGTTTGTGAAGCACTGCTAGAGTTACCTGCACAATCCGTAGCAGTCCAGGTTCTGGTTACAGTACCTAATCCACACTCATCTAAATTTGAACTATCTTGGTAAGTAACATTTACTTCTTCATCACATGCATCAGTAGCTGATGGAGTGCTGAAAATAGCATCTTGGTCACATTCAACACTGTAGTCTTGACCAACATTGCTGATCATAGGAGCAACAGTATCGTTG
>JBKBOP010000005.1:0-41668 GCA_046293575.1 Flavobacterium sp.
CTGTTTTGCATTCTAAATCTAATATTCAATTGAAAAATGCTATCGGGCGAAGTTAACCCAAGCCCTCTACCATAATTATAATAGGGAATGGTGGCTAATTTTAAATCATTATCTTTTATACTCATCTGAAAATCTTGAGAGAAACTTGAAAATGAAATAAGAAAAAAAATGAGGAGGTAACGAAACTTCATGGCTTAACACTAAATTTCGACAAATGTAAATTAATTTTTAAGCTTATCTTTTAATGGAAGTCGATTATTACCTTTGCAGAAATTAATCTCCATGTCGCAAACGTATTTAGCCTATCATTTTAAAATATCTCCATCAATTCCTGGAAACGAAATTCTAATTGCTGAATTGGGTGAAAAACCCTTCGAAAGCTTTGAGGAAAATGAGAATGGTGTTATTGCTTATATTCAGGGACAGTTCCATGAAGAAGGACTTATCGATGATTTGAATATACTTGAATCTATTGAATTTGAAGTTTCCTATCATGTTGAAAGCATTGAACAAGTGAATTGGAATGAGGAATGGGAAAAGAATTTTGACCCCATTGATGTGGAGGGCGTTTGCCATGTTAGAGCACCTTTTCATCCAAAAACAGCTGCTCAATTTAACATCATTATTGAACCTAAAATGAGTTTTGGAACAGGTCATCACGAAACAACACATATGATGATTCAACATATTTTAGACGTAGAGGTTGCCAATAAATCTACTTTAGATATGGGTTGTGGCACTGCTATTCTAGCTATTCTTGCAGAAATGAAAGGAGCAAAACCTATTGACGCTATTGATATAGACCAGTGGTGCTATTTGAATTCCATTGAAAACGTTGAAAGAAATGCATGTAAAAATATTCAGGTTTTTGAAGGTGATGCATCCTTACTCATTGAGCAAAAATATGATGTTATCATTGCTAATATCAATCGAAATATACTTTTGAATGATATGAATTCTTATGTAAATTGCTTAAATCAGAATGGTTTATTATTTTTGAGTGGATTTTATAGTGAAGATGTTACTTCCATTGATGAATGTTGTTCTAATCTTGGTTTACACTTAGAAAAACAACTTGAAAAAAATAATTGGGTAGCCCTTAGATATAGAAAAATCTAAATGTATGAGTACGATTGAAAAAGTAAAAGAAAAGGTTTCGGTTAAAGAACTTTTTAACCAAAATCACGAAATCATCCTATTTAATGATGATGTCAATACTTTTGATCATGTAATTGAAACCTTGATTAAGGTATGTGACCACGATCCCTTACAAGCGGAGCAATGTGCAATCATCGTACATTACAACGGAAAATGTGGTGTGAAAACCGGCCCCTATGAAGAGTTGAAAGACCAATGTCTGCAACTTTTAGAGGCAGGATTAAGTGCTCAAATTCAATAAACTACTTTGGAACAGTACGGCAAAATACTCATAATTGCCATGCCAGTTTTTCTGGTACTCATCATTATTGAAAAAGTGTATGGACATTTTAAAGGCGAAGATACTGTTCCGCTGATGGATGGTATTTCAAGTATTTCGTCTGGAATTACCAATGCCGTTAAAGATGTTTTAGGCATTAGCATCACATTAATATCCTATGATTGGATAGTGCAAAGAATTTCATTTTTTGAAATTCAAAACAATATTGTGACCTACATCATTGCGTTTTTTGTTATCGACTTTTATGGATATTGGACACACCGTTGGTCACATCAAATCAATATTTTTTGGAATAAACATGCTATTCATCACAGCAGTGAAGAGTTTAATTTGGCTTGTGCATTGAGACAATCCATCTCTTCGTTTGTAAATCTTTTCACTTTCTTACTGATACCCGCTGCCTTGATGGGTGTTCCATCCATGGTGATTGCAATTGTGTTACCCATTCATCTGTTTCTTCAGTTTTGGTACCACACAAGACATATTGGAAAACTTGGTTTTCTAGAAAAAATTATTGTAACTCCCTCCCATCACAGAGTACATCATGCTATCAATCCTAAATACTTAGACAAAAATCATGGTCAGATTTTTATTTTTTGGGACAAATGGTTTGGAACTTTTCAAGAGGAGTTGAAAAATGTTCCACCCGTGTATGGAATCACGCGACCTGCACAAACGTGGAATCCCATAAGAATCAATTTTCAGCATTTGGGTTTGATGATTCAAGATGCATGGAGAAGCAATAACTGGAATGATAAATTAAATATTTGGATTAAACCCACAGGGTGGCGACCCGACGGATTTAATAAAAAGTATCCCATATATTCACTTTCTGACCCTTCGCATCAGGAAAAATATAATCCTGAAGTTTCTACCAAATTACAATATTGGTCTCTTTTTCAAATGTTTGTTACGTTGCTGTTTGTGAGTTATTTGTTTTCTAACATCGCCACCATTGGTTTGCCTGGTATTTTTATTTATGGTGGATTTCTGTTTATAACTATTTACAGTTACACTGAATTAATGGATACCAGTGACCATGCTTATTATTGGGAAGCAGCTAAATTACTATATGGAATTATTGTAATTCTCTATTATGGTGATTGGTTTGGGCTCAATCAATATTGGGAATATTCAAACCTTATTATCATTGAATATTTGGTGATGTCTTTTTTCACCACTATGTATTTTATTAATAAAGAGTTTGATTTAAAGTATTTCCAGAAAAAATACTAATTCTGCAATTCAATTTTTGAGAGCATACAACTTTTTAGATGCGATTTATTTAATTAAAAGTAACCTTTTATTAATATCTTTTAAAAGTTTCCTATTTTAGTAAAAAAAAATTGTGAAGCAACTTTTTATAGTTTTTATACTTTCCAACATTCTGAATGTTTACGGTCAGGAACTACCTCCCATTTCAAATTTTACTCAAAGGGATTATAACGCAGGAATTCAAAACTGGAATATAACTCAAAATGAAGATAATTTCTTATTTATCGCCAATAATGAGGGCCTGCTAGAATTTAATGGCTCAAGGTGGTCCTTATATCCAACTCCCAATGAAACCATTATGCGTTCGGTATATTCCCATGATCAAAAAATATATACTGGGGCTTACATGGATTTTGGCTACTGGATCAAAAACAAAAACGGAAAGTTAGAATACTTATCTTTAAGTTCTCAACTTAATGTTCAACTTCTTGATGACGAACAGTTTTGGGGAATTATCTCTTATGAACATTGGATTTTATTTCAATCTTTACAACGCATTATTATACTAGATACAAAGACAAATACAACTTCAATCATTGATCCTAAAAATCCAATCACTAAAATATTTAAAACCAATTCAGGCATTTATTTTCACTCATCTGAGGGGATTTTTGAAATTGAAAATGGGAAGCATCAACCCTTCATAACAAACTCCACAGTTAAGGAAAATAAAGTCGTCAACATCATTGAGGAAAGTGATCGATTTTTAATCGTGACTCAAAACAAAGGTATTTTTGAATATAGTAATTCAAAATTCTCAAGTTTTTCTAGTGATTTAAACAATTTAATTTCTACGGGTGGAGTGTATAGTGCAATCCAACTTTCCAACGGAAATTTAGCCATTGGAACTATCTCAGATGGCTTAATTGTAATTGACAATACAGGAAAACTTATCTATCATATTACTCAAAAAGAAGGCATTGGAAATAATACCATTCTATCTTTATTTGAAGACAACTACCACAACCTTTGGTTGGGACTAGATAATGGTATTGATTGTATTAATTTAAAATCAACCATTAAAAATTATTCCAATAAAAGTGGATTATTAGGTACTGTTTATACTGCCGTCTCCTTTGAGGAAATGCTCTACATCGGTACCAATCAAGGATTATTTTGTAAGCCATTACATTCTCATGAAGATTTCAGGTTAGTAAACGGAACCAAGGGTCAAGTTTGGTCCTTATTTGAACATGATAACACCTTATTTTGTGGCCATGATTCAGGCACATATATTATTAATAAAAACGAATCAAAGTTAATTTATAAACAAGGTGGGACATGGAAATTTGAGGTGTATAATAATGATATAATCCAAGGTACCTATTTTGGATTATCGATTTTAAAGAAAGTTAATAACCAATGGGAATTTGACCGCAATATTGAGAATTTCATTTATTCTTCAAAATTTTTTGAAATTGTTAATAACCGTGAGGTTTTAGTCAGTCATGAATATATTGGTCTTTACCTACTCACATTAGATAACGAATTTAAAAAAGTTGAAAGTATCTCTATTTTAGATAAACCCAAAAAAAGCAAGAATGCAAGTTTAACAAGTTATAATAATGATATCTACTATGCCTCACGTGAAGGCGTTTTTAAATATGATAAAAAAGAAAAGGTTTTTAAACTTTCCGAGGAACTCAGTAAAGTATTTGAAAACAATGAATATGTAACCGGAAAAATGGTAGTTGATAAATCTAACCACCTATGGTTTTTTACTAAAAATTATTTACATTATTATTCCTCTAATAAAATCTCTTCAGATCTAAAAAGAAATAGCATTCCCATTGCTTCTGGTTTGACAAACTCAATGCCTGGTTATGAAAATTTATATCAAATTGGGGAAAAGGAATATTTGATAGGAACCACAAATGGATACTATATATTTAAGAACCTTCAAGTTGAAAATAAAAAAACGAAGGTGTTTATCAATGAAGTTATTAGATTCAAAGGTAATGACATTGAAAAACCTACTTCGTTAGAGGAGGAAGGTGTGTTTAAGCATAATGAAAATAAAATCAGTTTTTCATTTTCCACTCCTGAATTTGAAAATTATATCCGCACTGAATATCAATATATATTAGAGGGTTTTCACTCAAATTGGTCCAAATGGAGTTCAAAATCTGAAGTGACCTTTGAAAACTTGAGTCCGGGTAAATATACTTTTAAAGTAAGATCAAATTCTTCAAATACCATAAGCGAGAACATTGCTAGTTTCTCTTTTGAAATAATGAAACCCTGGTATTTGGGAAATTTAGCTCTTTTGGTGTATATCCTATTGTTTATTCTTTTGATTTTCTATGTAAATAAATTATATTCTAATTTTTATAATGATAGACACCAAAAAATAATTGCCGAAAACAATTTATTACTCGAATTGAAAGAACTCGAGAATCAGAAAGAAATAATGAAGTTTAGAAATGAAAAACTTTCTCAAGATGTTGAAAAGAAAAATAAAGAGCTTGCAGTTTCAACAATGAACCTTCTCAAAAAAGATGAACTTCTTAAAATTATTAAAGAAGATTTAAAAAACACCAACGAAGCTTCTTCTAGTAGAAGAATTAAATCTGTTATTTCAAGTATCAACAAAGAAGTGACTAACGATAACACTTGGAATGTCTTTAAGGATGCATTTGATAAAGCGGATAATGACTTTATCAAAAATATTAAAGAAAAACACCCCTCCCTTACACCCAATGACCTAAGACTTTGTGCCTATCTTCGATTGAATTTATCCTCAAAGGAAATTGCACCTTTATTAAATATTTCGGTGAGAAGTATTGAAATAAAAAGATACCGTTTGAGAAAAAAAATGGATTTACCGCATGAGCAAAGTTTGGTTGAATATATTTTATCGATGTAGTCTAATGTGGTAATTTATTTTTAAAAATACCATAGAATAATGTGCCCAATAGTGCCCCAAAAAGCACCCAAAGCATATTTAAATAACCTGCACCCAATAAAATAAAAATAGGTCCTGGACAAGAACCAACCAATCCCCAGCCTAAACCAAAAAGAATTCCACCTATTATATACCTATAGGTACCAGATTCTTTATCTAAAATTTCAATAGGCTGCCCGTTAATATCTTTAAGTTTCTTTTTCTTGATAATTTGAATTCCAACTGCTCCAGTCAGTACAGCAGTAAAAATGATTCCATACATGTGGAATGATTGAAATTGAAACATTTCATAAATGCGATACCAAGACACCGCTTCTGATTTAGTTAATACGATGCCGAAAATCAACCCCACTAAAAAATATTTAATCAAATTCATAATGATAAAAGATAAGGTAAAACAATATGCACCATCAACAATCCTCCAATAAAGAAACCAACAACGGCTTTAAGGGAAGGAATTTGTAAATTACTCAATCCTGAAATGGCATGACCAGAGGTGCATCCGCCAGCATATCGGCTACCAAAACCAATCAATAGTCCTCCGAAAATGAGTAGAAGTATTATTTTAGGCTCAGAAGTTTGAAAAAATGCATCGGGTAAAAAGGTACCATTGGGTGCATCTATATTCATTTCATCAAGCTGTTGAACAGTAGTTGGATTAATTTGTAAAACTCTATCATTACTCAAATGATGTATGGCAAGATATCCTCCTAACATGGCACCAGCTACTACCACCAGATTCCATCGCCGGGATTTCCAGTCCCAATCGAAAAAGGAGACTTTTGCTCCAACTCCGGTCATTGAACATAAGGTCCTCAAATTGGAAGACATTCCAAAATTTTTACCGAAAACAATTAGAGCAATCATAACCAATCCAATTAAAAAACCAGATATAGCCCAATGCCAAGTACCAAAAATGAACTCCATAGCTATTATTTTTTAGCAAAAATAAGATTCACAAACGGTAAAACCAAAGTAGTTTAAGATTAGAGGTAAAAAACTTAACTTTGAGCAGTTTTACACATAATCATTCCACATGAAAAATTTTGCAATCGAAATCAAATGGGCAGTCTTGTTGAGCATGGCGACTATTGCTTTTTCTTATTTAGCCAAATACCTTGGATACTATGATGCTAAAATCGCATACTATCAGGTTTTTTCTCTATTAATTGCACCACTTTGGTTGGTAATATATTTCTTAGCCATAAGAGAAAAAAAAATAGAATTCTTTAATTCAAAAATGGATTGGAAACGAGGATTTGTCTCTGGAATTATTATTGCTGCCATTGCTGCCTTCCTAGCCCCATTCGGAGAATGGTATACCTATGAAGTCATTGCACCTAACTATTTTTCAGATGCAGCCAATTTGGTGACCGATAGTGGAAAAATGACCCAAGAGCAAGCCAAAACCTATTTTAGTTTGAATAGCTTCATCATGCAAAGTATATTTTCAACCTTGTCTGGTGGCGTGGTTATTGCTGCCATAGTTGCATTCATTTTAAAAACAAAAACCAATGTTAATGAAAAATAAGGGTTTCTTCTTAATCGTTATGATTATAGTATTTTGCTCATGTGGAAGTCCAAAGAACACCATTAGAAATATCGATCCTAATGCTCCAATACCTATGCTGCGAAGTGATAATAGTTTTGTCATTACAGAATACAGCACCGACCCAAAATACGGACTAAACAAAGATTATCCCATCAATATTTTTTACAGAAGTACGTTTAATGATTCTATCAATCAACAAAGGTTTTTAAAGGCATTGGCTGGACCTAATGGTGAAAAAATTAACTACAAAAGATTAGAAAGTTGCTGCCCCTTCCCTACCAAACAAAGTGAACTTGGAGCTGGCTTTTTAGAGGTTTATGAAGTGAGATGGACCGGTGCAGAAAAACCTATCATTTTGTACTTTAATTTATATGAAAAAGGAAAATTAATGGTGCCCATGGGTTTAACGATCAAAAAAGAAAACTAATGCCTACTCTTTTGTATTTTTGCAACCTAAAATGAATCAAATGAATCTCAACAATATTCCTCAAATCAAACATACTGACAGTCGCAATTTCTTTCTACTCTCGGGACCTTGTGCCATCGAAAATGAAGAGATGGCTATGAGAATTGCCGAAAAATTAGTAATCATTACAGATAAGCTTGAAATTCCTTATGTTTTTAAAGGATCTTTCAAAAAGGCCAACCGTTCAAGAGTAGATAGTTTTACGGGTATTGGAAACGAAAAGGCTTTAAAAATTCTTCAAAAAGTTTCTCAAACTTTTGGAGTGCCAACGGTCACCGATATTCATGAAGCTGAAGATGCCACACTAGCGGCTGAATATGTTGATATCCTTCAAATTCCTGCTTTTTTAGTAAGACAAACCGATTTAGTAGTTGCTGCTGCCAAGACTGGGAAAACGGTAAATCTAAAAAAAGGTCAATTCATGAGTCCAGAAAGCATGAAACATGCTGTTCAAAAAGTCTTGGATTGTCAAAATGAAAATGTAATGGTTACCGACCGTGGTACCATGTTTGGCTATCAAGATATGGTTGTAGATTTTAGAGGAATCCCCACCATGAAACAGTTTTCAACCACAGTGCTAGATGTGACTCATTCGTTACAACAACCTAATCAATCTTCCGGAGTTACTGGTGGAAGACCTGATATGATTGAAACCATTGCCAAAGCTGGAATTGTTACAGGAGTGGATGGTATTTTCATAGAAACCCATTTTGACCCGGCTAATGCAAAAAGTGATGGAGCTAATATGCTACACCTTGATTATTTTGAAGGATTGATGACAAAATTAGTAGCCATTAGAAAAACCATCAATAGTTTTTAAATTAATAAAGCCCGGAGCGTTTCTAGGCTTTGTCATATATACTATATATTTTACTTTTGATTAATTTATTTAAGAAGCATCTTTTTGAGGATTCTTCTTTCTCCAGAATGAATACTAACTAAATAAACGCCCTTGGAAATATTTTGCATGTCAATTTGGTCAAAATTGGAAGTTGCAACTAGAATAGACTTACCTAAAAGAGAAAATATCTCAACTTTATCAAGAGTTAATTCAGTGATGATTTTTAGAGTTTCACTCACCGGATTTTGAAACCAAATGTTTTCATTTTCAGAGAATTGGCTAATACTCAAAGTACAATTTTCCCCCACCACATAACTAAAATAATTGGTCACGGATTGCCCTCCTGCATAAGCAAATTTTACGGCATAACTAATGGTTGAACCCATGGTTTGATTTGTAATGGTTCTGGTAAATGTATTTCCCGAAACATTCGTCATAGGAAATTCTGTAAAGGGTGCTTGACGCCATAAAAAAGCCACGACTCCCACTTTATCAGTATCCAATAATTCAAAAGTAATTTTTACATCGGTTCCCAAAGTTTCAAAACTATAATTATAACCTGTTGAAAAAGTACCTTGTTGTGCCAAAGTACTTGTGCCGGAACATCCAATGACTAAGGGTGTCGTGGCATTGAGAACTATTGGATTATTGGCATATTGATTCCCAGATACATCACTTGCAGAAATTGTAAATACATAACTAGTATCGGGTAATAAATTTGGAACAATTACTGATTTTTGAATTCCCGATGGATTTGAGGTTGTTATCGATTCTGAACCATAAGCAATGTTATATACCACTGTTCCAGAATTATCTTCAGCATTTAACAATAACTCAACTGTTGAACTGGTAATTTCACCAAGAACTGCAGTGAAATTAAGCGGAGCTTCTGTGTCTACTGTGGTATTTTGATACACCCTAACGTAGTCAATCTCCATGGTTGCTTGATTAAAACTATTTGGAATAGCCCCTGCAACTCCACCCATCGCGATATTTAATAGTAAATACTGTTCTGCATCAAAGGGCCATGTATTTGCATCTTTAACTGCTGGATTATAGGTGTAAAATGCGACACCGTCTAGTAGGAATGTAATTTCAAAAGGCGACCAATTCATCGAATAGACGTGAAAATCACTTCCTAAATTTGAAGCGATTATTCCGCCATGATTCACAGTATTCCCAAAAGAAGAGGGCGAATGAATCGCACTTTGGATGTATCCTGTGGGTTGCGACTGCGTAATTCCATGCTCCATGATATCAATTTCACCGCATGCCGGCCAGTTGGTTGTACCAAATTCAGGTTGGAAAAAACCTCCCGGTTCATTGATGTTTTTACCTAATAACCAAAGTGCTGGCCAAGTGCCTTGTTCTGTTGGAATCTTTGCACGAATATCTACACGACCATACAAAAAGGCGAATTTTGAATTTAACCGAGCGGAAGTATATTGTTTGGTCACTCCTTGGTCAAAAAAGGTTTCCTTGATGGCTCTAATTTTTAAACTTCCATTTTCCACAAATGAATTAGTGATTCGATTTGTATAATGTTGCACTTCGCCGTTATACCAATTGTTTCCATTTGGCAATTGCGTTTGATGGTGCCACTTAGTTGGGTTTATAACTCCATTCGTCTCAAATTCGTCTGACCAGACTAAATCATTGTAAACCACATCCACTTGTGCTTTTATTGAATTAATGGGTGTCAAACAGATAAAAAAAAGAACTAAATGGATTATTTTTTTCATGATAGATGTACAAATTTTTAGGCGTTTATAGTTTTTGTTTAAAAATTACAATGTCTATTTCATTATTTAGTTTGGTATTTTAATTGTTCATTTTTATCCCATAATCCCCAGTAAGCTCCCACTTCACCTTCCGGCCCCACTTTCCAAGCTTCATCGAATGAAGAAAAGTAGAAAATTTCAATATCATTTTGTTCTGACCAATTTTGGGTATCAATAAAATATTTCATAGCATTTTCATGCGAAGCAAAAGCCCCTTTAAGTGAACCTCCTTGACTTGGCCAACCTGTTTCGGTGATAATCACTCGTTTTCCGTTTCCTGCATGTTTTGCAGATTCAAACATACTTTTCATGTGATTAAAAGCATGCTCAATAGGACAACCTTCCCAATAAGGATAACAATTGGTTAAAATTACGTCACAAGCCTCTGTAATTCTAGGACGAAGTGAAAACTCATAATACGCATCAACATAGCCCACAGGAATGTTTGGTAGAGCTTCCTTCACTCGATGGATATATTCTAGTAATTGATCTTCGGTTAAATCGTTTCGATACATCACTTCATTTCCAACGGCAGCAATATCTACACACCCTTCTTTGGCTAAAGTGATAAGTCCTTCAATTTCTTGTTCATTGAGTTCTAAATCATTACCTAACCAAGCACCCACTAGGCTTTTCATGCCGTTTTGATGGGCAATTCTTGGAATATGTTCATTCCCATCAATACAAGAAAAAGAGCGAACCCATTTGGTATAGGGTTTCAAAATTTGAATACGTCTGTTTACTTGTTCACCATAAATAATATCTCCTGGTTTTTGCTCATTTTCATACATACTAAAGCAAATACCGTGCATACCCTTTTCTAACGTTTTCAACCATAATTTAGCTAAACTTTCAGAGGTATGCTCCGCAATTTGAATTTCATGATGAATATTTTCACCCTCTGAATACTTTCTATTTTCATCTAATGAAAAATAGTGACCTTCTCTAAATGACATATTTTGTTTTTTGTTTTTAAATTTCTCCTCTTCGGGCTACCAATTCTGCTTTGATTTCTCTAGCTCGCTTCTCATTCAAAGTATAACCCCACATCACCCATGCAGCAATAGCAGCCGTAACCGAAGGAATGATAATATCCATAAGGCGAAGTTGATGCAAAGTTTCAGCGGTTTGAGTAGCAGCTCCACCATCAAATCCAATGAGTTTTAAGACCAATCCACCAATTACTAAAGCTAATCCTTGTCCTAACTTTACCATCCACCAATAAATAGCACCAAAGGTTCCTTCTTTTCTAGGCATTCCATTTTCTAATTCATCTAAATCACAAACATCTGCGGTCATACTCATCATTAGAGTAAACAAACTTCCCAATCCAAAAGCCAATAAGGGAATGGGTAAAAACATCAGCCAAGGCACACCATGACTCGTGTCTATAGTAAACCATGCCATATTTAAACTTTCCAAAGCAGGTCGAATAGCGTCAAAAACAGATTGAATACCGCGATTCATACTTTGACCTAAAGCAGTCGCATTGAATGAGGCATTCAACTCAGTATTAAAACCCCACCACTTTAAAAGATATCCCACTATAGAAATAAAAGAGGCCGCAATAAAAGCTTTTCTTTTTCCCCATGAGTTGGCCATTTTAGTAACAATAGGGATTACCAAAAAAGCAGTTAAAACAGCACTTATAGTTGCAAACCAAGCAGGCCAAGTTCCCGCTCCTTCATAGCTACCATTATACATGTAAAAAACAATAATAAAGACGCTAAAAGAAGCTACAATTTGAAATCCATTAAAAACAAGAAAGGTCGCAGCACATAACTTCATAAAGGGCTTGTTCCTTGAAACTTGCTTAATACCTTGAAACAAATCTTTAAAACTAGAACCAATGGTTTTAAAAGAAATTTTCTTTCTGTTTTCCATATTGGAGGCGTCAATACCTTTACAAAAAATAGCCGGTAAAACCCCTAAAACCATACAAATGACACCTACATAAATAGCTAATTGATTGACTCCTTCCACCTGAGTGTCATACATGTTGGGGTTGGCAATGATGACCCAGAACCAAGGTACAATCATCCAAGCTACTTGTCCAATCGTATTTGCAAAACCCATCAAACGCGTTCGCTCATTATAATCGGTGGTCATTTCATAACCTAATCCAACTAAAGGGGTAGCAAAAATGGTATTACCCGTCAAAAAGATGAGTGAAAAAATCAAGAAATACCAAAAATTGTACATCTGTGAATTTTCCGGAGACATTTGCCATAACAGAATATAGAAAATTCCACTCAATATCGCTCCAACAAAAATATAAGGTCTCCTTCTACCCCATTTCGATTTGGTATTATCAGAAATAAAACCCATGATGGGGTCTGAAACAGCATCATATAATCTGGGTAATCCTCCTAAAAGTCCTGCCAATAGTGGGTCCATTCCAAAAGCGGTGAGTAAGAAAAAACTAAAAACACCTAAGGCTCCAGGTAATAAATTTAAAGCCAAATGACCCGCACCAAAAGCTGACTTTTGTAAAAACGGTACTTTATCTCTTGGATTGGTTTCTATATTTGGCATATTTGAAATAATTTATTGTATAAGTAAAGTCTGAAGGGCTTGGGCATCAATTGAAATTCTTTTACGCATTCCATTGAGACGTAGTTCAACAGATTCTCTTTTATCTCCGGGATTAAACAAAACTACCGCAATACTTCCATCAGGATTCTTAACAGCTGTAGTTTTTAAAACGTCATGATCTAATTGAAACCCTATTCTCACCGCACCCGGTCGTATATATTTACTAAAATGAACCATGGTATAGTAAAGCGGTGTGAAATACACTTCATCCAGTTCAGGATCTACAATGACAGGAGCCACACACCAATTTTTAAACCAATTGGGGCCACCTTGACGGTCCAACACCATGTTCCAGTCAATCCAACCATCAACAAAATTATTAAAACATCCAATCATATCGCCAGCATATCGATGCACGGGTACATATTTTGGGTGCAAGTATTTTTCATCTTCCGCAGCCCAATCCCATCCCCAGTCGGTGGCTTCTTTGCTCCAATACCATGCATCGTTTTTCCAATGGGGTACTTCGGCATCTACACAGCCTTCAGTTTGAATAAGATGTTTGTCAGGGGCTTTTTGATGGGCATACTGCAATGCTTCACCGAAATAATCATAGGTACTTTCATACCAATGCACCGCTGTCCCTGCGTAATATTTTGAGGTGGATTCATTTTCAAACATTACATCCACCCATTCTTTGAGTCCAGCCCTATTTTGATCGTAACCTAAAATTTTCACCCTTCCCCATCCGTCTTTCTCGAACTGTGGACCCAAATGAAATTGGACAAAATCAGTCATTTCTTTGGGTGTGAAATGCATACTTTCCCAATTGTTACCATTGCCATGAGGTTCATTGACGGGAGTAACTCCCCATATATCAATACCTTGTTCTTTATAAGCTTGAAGATATTTTGAAAAATATAAGGCAAATGTTTCCTGAAATTCAGGCAATAATTTTCCACCGACCCAATGATTATTGTCTTTCATCCATGGCGGTGCGGTCCAAGGTGAAGCTATAATGTTAAATCCATCTTTAGACATTTTTTGTGCCGCTTGAATGATGGGAATTAGGTCTTCTAAATCTTCTTCTATCGAGAAATGTTCTAAGTTCATATCTCCTTCCAAAGGAGCATAGGTATAGTTACTTAAAGAAAAGTCACAAGAAGCGATGTGAGTTCTGGTTAAAGAGTATTTGGCACCAGTCTCGCCAAAATAGGCTTCAAGTACCTTATTGCGATTTTCTTCACTTAATTGTAAAAGTAAATACGCAGTAGCTTCGGTAAAAGATCCTCCAATTCCAGTGATGGTTTGAAATGTTTCCTCTGGTTGAATGGAAAGCACAACAATACTGTCCTCATTAAAATTAAATTGTTCCAGTTTTGTCAATTGATTTCCTGCCGCTGAAGTTTCATATACTTCTACATTCATAGTTTTTTCCGTTTGGCAAGCCATGATTATTACAAAAAACAAAATACCGCTAAAATACTTTTCTATTCTCATGGATGCATGTTTACGATTTCTAAGGGTTTTGGAAGTTCAACGTCTCTCCAAAGTTTATCTTCTTCACCATTATAGGTTTTAGTTATGGGTTTTCCGTCGCGTGAAAGCCCCTCAAAAATACCTTGGTCCACTAAATCCCAAAGAACATATTTGGCCTCAGACTTCAAATTAATCAATCCAAAATGATTTTCTGAACCTTGTGGGTGTTGAGCATCTTTCCATGATTCGTCAAAAGCTTCAAAATAAAAGCAACTTATTTTTTCTTTATCACTCCATTCACGCATTAAATGATAAAAACGAGCTGATTTATACTCATCTGTGGCTTTCGACCCCTTCGTTCCATAGTGATGATGGCAACTGTTAGCCCACCCAGTTTCGCCTATGTGTATAGGTTTATCGACACCCAGAAATTTCATATAATTTCGAACACTAGCTACTTGATCTACGGCATAATCTCTAGCTCTCAGCATCGCATATTCAATTTGTTCTTTTTTAGAAAGAGTTTGTTCTTCTTCTAAAATTCCCCAAAAAACAGGATGATAATGAGTGTCGTGCATGGGATAGGTATGCACTGAAACATAATCTACTGCTTCAAAAAGTTGAGTTAATGCTTCCGTATGATAATCAGGTGTTCCACCACCCCATGAGGCAAAATTATCAGAACTGGTAATCCATACTTCTTTGGGAAGTTTATTCGTTTTTTTTAATTCTTGCAAATGGTTTACCCATTTTAAAATGACCTCAGGTTGCACATAATAACTCTCGGCCCATTTCACCATGGCTTCGTTGCCAACAGCAATAATTTTGATAATATCAGGATAAAAATTGGTCAACTTGACCGCCTCTGCTATCTCAACTGCATTGCGTTCACTTTCTTGATAATGATCTACAGGTAGTTCAGTCCAAGCATTTTTACAATCGATCCAAGCTCCTAGCATCACATACATTTCAAATCCAGGTTGCTCTTTTTGTAAACTACGAATAGCCTCTAAAATGACATTAATTTCTGGTAAATGCACATTGTAGGTTTTGATGATTTTTATTTTCATCGCAGCCAAAATCATTAAATCTTCCTTTACTTCTTTTAGTGTTGGAGTAATCTCTCGTGTGTTTTGACGATATCCACCATAAGAAATTGCTTGATAATCTGGATTTCCAAGTAGGTCAGCAGCCGTTATATCTCTTGGTACATGGGATGTATTACACGAAAATAAAGTCATGAGAAAAATAAATAATATGGATAATTTGCCTTGCAGCATTCATCTTTAATTTTTAATTCGATTTCGTGAAATGAAAACTCGAATAAAGGTTACAGCTCCAGTTCTTTCAAAAAGTTGCGAACTTATTTCTGAATTCAAATGGTTTCCTTCTAAGGTAATAGTGGATCCATTAGTTTCAACAATAATACTATTTTCTTCTGAAATTTGATAGAGAACTGGTACTTGACAATAAGTAAAAAACAAACTGTTTTTAGGAAGTTGTATTTTTTTAAATACTCCTTGAACGTCAACGTATTCAATACTTTGTTCTTTAGACAAAAAGTCAACCACTCTTAATAACTGAGGATTAAATTGAACGATACCATTTTTCACTAAAATGCCTAACTCTCCCATTCTCGCGAGCATATCTTCTTTCACTTGACCCGTCATTCCTGGCTGTTGAGCACCTCTATGCCATGGTGTATGAGAATAGGGATCTGTAGGGAATGCACCGTATAATTCCGGTGATTTATGAACTCCAATCCCCGCTTGAATTTCATAGTAATGATCCAAAAGCTTCCCAATCAATACTTCATCTTTACCTTCTTCAATGGCTTTTAGACAACATTCCATCACAGCCAACAATAGTTTAGAAACCATGTGCCAATAAATAGAACCCAAACCTTCATAGGCATAAAAAGTTCCAGACCTTCCTGTAAAAGATTTATGGTTGAATACTTTTTCAAAAATATCTAATACTAATGAACGATCTTGATTGACTAAAAGTTGAAACTCTGCATCTAAATTATCCAAAGCAAAAGATACATCCCCAGCGTTTTTAAAATTTCCATGGAAATGATACCCCCCTTTGACATCTTGCAGCACAATTTGATAGTTGTTGTGTTGTAGTAAAGTCTTCAATAATTCTGAAGACATCACTTCAGATGCTGGAATATTATTTCTTTCCAAGAAACCGGGTAGTTCTTTATTTGGATACAACATATAGCTGTATTGATCAGATCGGAATAAAGCACTGCCTTTAAGGGCATCAAGAACTTGTAACGCTTTCTCAGACGATAAATATTGGGAACTCAAAACAGCAACTTGTCCTTCAAGCATTTCACTCAGATGACTAATTTGTACCGTTTTGGAATTAGCCGACATTAAATTATAGGCGTGATATAAATGGTCCTTTCGCTCGTTTACCTCTATGGAATGTTCCAAAAATGCCAAACTTTCTTTGGTAAATCTTTTTAAACCATCTATCGAAACCGTTCGTTTTTTGCCCCAAAATCCATTTTGATAAATATGCATTCGGTAATCAGATGCTGCTTTACCAAGGGCATCCATGATTTCTTTTCGCTTAGCGTCGTTTATGTTTCCAGATAGCTGGGAATGGTTCGCTTCTAAAGTTTCTCGAATGGCATGGTAAAATTCCACCATTTCATTTGAGATTTTAATATTTTCTAAGCTTGATTGATTTAAAACAGCTTCCATCCACTTCATAAATCTTCTCAAATAATAGAGTGTAACCATTGATACTCCATTGCCCACCAAAGCATTGTTGGCATCATTCCACTCCGGACGTTGGGTATTCATCCAAATCCCTCCTTCTGGAATGAGATTAGACATTTTGGATAAAACAGTAGCTAAGATTTTTTCAATAAAATTGACGTGGTAAATTTGATTTTCACCGGTTTTTAGTAACGCACCATCAGCTCCATTTTTTTCACGTTCCTTTCTAATGCTTTCATCCCATTTATGGTCAAAATCAATGGTGTCTTTAGGATTTTTTAATATGTCTTCATACGACTTGATACGATAAGGAACAGCCGCATAGGTAAATACTTCCTTATCTAAATAATCCAAAAGCTTTCCTGGGAAATAGCTCTCTGTAAATTCAAGGAATTTTAATAGATAGATAATTTGATGATCTCCCCAATATCCAATGTAGGACCATGGATCATCTGGTTCAATGGTTTCCCAATCAAAACCTCCTTTGGTTACACGGTAGGGATTATAACCGTCGAAAGTTGTCGCATTTAAAAATTTAAACAACATTCCCTCCATAAATAATGGATACGAATGAGCAAGAGCTTCCCAATTTTGAAAAATATCTCTCCAATTACCTTCGTAGTCTAAAATTTTGGAACCATCAACCTCATTACGGGTATTGATAGAAAACTTATTCCAAGGACGACTTGGATCACCGTGTCTTCTACTAAACTTTAAAGGAAGGTATTCAATACATAAACGCTGTAAATCAGAATCTTTAGTGTTTATAATTTGATTTTTAAGGAATAAATAATCAAAGACTTCTGGAAAAGACTCAACAAACGAATGATGTTGTTTGAAAATGTTTCGATTTGCTTTTTCTAGATAAGAGAGAAAATCACCTTTTTCAATTTGATAATTTAAATCAAAAATCCCTCCACGCATAATGTTGAACAAAGTGTTGGAAAAGTGACGGGCATCTTTTAAATGGTCTTCAGAAAATTGCAATCCGTCAGCAGCGGCATTTAATTGAATTAAATTTTGAGTGCCTAAGTCAATATCTTTAGAAACTTCTTCAAATAAATTTGAATTATTTTCTAACTGATGAATTAAATCGATAACCAAATTATGATTTAAGTTTACGTTAGCGATAAATTGCCAAGATTTTGATTTTTTTGGAGCAATTTGTAAAGTAGAAGAAACAAAGTAAGCTCCTTTTTCACCTTTCACATCAGTTTCTTGTTGAATATTATTGCCATTTCGAAAAGCATCCAACTGCATTGAGGATACCAAATAACTCACTTTTTCGAGTCCTAATGACCATACCACATTAGCTTTAAGAGCTTCACTTGGTTCAGCTTTGTCAACAATAATAGCACTTAAGGCATAAATACCAAGTCCAGTTTCTGAATGTAGCTCATTGCGTTTGTAAGCATCTACTAAGTTACTACTCGCACGTTGTAAATCACTTCCCACTCCCGCAGGTAAAATATTTTGTAAACCATCTAAAACTTCAACTTGAAGTTCCTTATCAGAATGATTAATTAGTTCAGAAGTTTTAACAAAACCAAATCGACTGGAAGAACTCCATTGGTACCGAAAAGTCAACCCTAAATCATGGTTGACCTCTTCGAAAATGACTTTATTTCCATAAATACTCTTGTATAAATTCCTGCTCACAGTATCACTACCACAATGCCTTATTGAGAAAGGTTCCCACAAATAGTCATTCCCTTGTAAATGAACTCGAAACATAGATTTGCTTCCAGTAATTTCCGAAGACTCTGTGATTTTATCATCTGTGTAATAAGGAAACAAGGAGAACTCAGCATTTTTTCTACCGGCTGTTAATCCACCATTACTTGAAACGAACATCCAATGATCAGAATCACTAACGATGCTCATAAAAAAAGGGCGTAGACTATTTGAATTCTCTATTTTGGAAAATTGTTCTCCATCTATTTCGATTAATTGCATAAAATCAGTTCGTTGTTTTTAATTTTTACTTTATAGAACTCACCCAAAGAATCATTTAAAGTAAGTTTGAGTCACTATAAAATTTGAATTTGAAATTTTTAATTGAATTTGATATTTTTATGGAACTAAATTTAACGTTACGTTATCGATATTTACTCTTCCTACAGCAGCTCCCAAATCAAAAATTACTCTTGCATTTGTATTTGTAAAATTGGCTACTAAATCAATAGTGTAATTTTGAACAACCGTAGTTAAATTTTGGGTAACAGATTGATTGGTCCATGGATTGGCACTTAAACCAATTCCAACGACGATACTTCTATTGACATCTGACCAAGCATCAAAGGTGAGTCGGTAAGTAGACCCTTGTGTTAAATTTAGACCCAGTTGAGACATATTTACATCAAAAGGATTTCCTGCTGCGGCCACATTAATGGAGAAATAGGTATTACCATCTTCGGTTACTAAAAGACCTGGAGGTAGAGGATTAGCCACACCAAAAGACCAAGAGGCAGTTCCGTTTTCAAAGTCACCATTAATGATCAAGCCTCCTTGAAAAACAAAGATGGATATTGTACTCGTAAAGCTATCTGTTGCACCTGTTTTACTACTTGTTGCGGTTAGCTTCACCAAATAATCCCCAGTTTCTGTAAAGGTTTTTACTGGGTTTCTTAGAGTGGAACTTGTTCCATCTCCAAAATCCCACACATAACTATCTGCATTCTCAGAAGTATTAATAAAAGTTATCATACCTGATTCTTTAACATAGGTATATCTTGCACTTAATGTACCTTTTACAACAGTATCATCATTACTATCACAAGATGAAAAGCTCAAAAAAACGAATAGTATGCTTAATATTTGTATCGATTTATTCATGTTTAATTTGTATTTCTGTTATTGATAAACTCTTACATAATCCACAATCATTCTTTGAGGAAATGTTGTACTTGCGTTTGGACTTCCCGGTAAATTACCTCCAACGGCAACATTTAATATCATAAAGAAAGAATTGTCAAAAACCCATTCTCCACCTTCATCTTCAACTTTTTTTCTAGTAATTTGGTTGTATAAAACATCATCCACATACCAGTTGATGTATTTTTCAGTCCATTCAACACCAAACACGTGGAAATCTGTATCAAATCTCCCTTTTGGCAAGGTATATTTTTTTCCTATACTATTTCCTCCAGCAAATCCAGGACCATGAATAGTTCCAAAGACTTCTGTGGGTTTGTCACCCAAATATTCCATAATATCAATTTCACCACATTGAGGCCAACTCACTTCTTCAAAGTTACTTCCTAACATCCAAAAGGCAGGCCATAGACCTTTTCCTTGAGGTAATTTGATGCGTGCTTCAAAACGACCATATTTTTGATCGAACAAATCTTGGGTTTTTAATCTTGCTGAAGTATAAGCAGCACCCCCAAAAGATTCTTTTCTAGCTGTGATGATTAAAAAACCATTTTGAACAACAACATTATCGGGCCTATCTGTATAGTATTGTAATTCATTATTACCCCAGCCATTCTCTGAAGTGCCAATATCATACGTCCAAATATCAGGGTTTGGAGCACCATCGACATCAAAATTATCTTCCATAACTAGATTGAATTTAGTAGTTACTACTTGTTTTTCATCTTGATTACAAGAAATTGTGCACATAGTTACTCCCAAAAAAATTATTGCTAAAACACTAAATCTAAATTTTTTAATTTTCATTTTATTCAGTCTTAAAATTAATTAGTATAAAAATATATGTTATCTAAATAAAAATTTGATAACGATGAAAAATTAATATTCTCAAAGATGATAAGGCCTACATTATTTTTATTTGCTAGACCATTTATTGGAAACTCAAAAGTCATCCATGTATTTGGAACAATATTAGGTGAGTTATTTATAAACAATTGGATAATTGAGTCATCGCCTCCACCATCAACATTGTCTGGGCCAAAATCTTTAACGGTTATCAAAAAATTAAAATTTGCCGGTACCGCGTTGGGTATATACATATTAAAATGCAAGTTTTGAAAATTTGTTAAATTTAAAGTTGGATTAGCAAACTGGATACCTACAAAGTTAAAATTGGTGTAATTTAAAATGTCATCCCCATTTATTGTAAAATGAGCTGAAAGTGTAGTTTGAAAAGGTTGCCAAAATCCATTAAAAAAATCTACTGGAGTGTTAGTGTAGTGATTACTAAAAATAGAAATTACATTACTTGCTGGTCTTGTGGGTGTTGGAGCAAAAGAAAAATCACCAACTGCATTTACTGTTAGAGATCCTTTCGCTAAAGTATTTCCCATAGTTGCAGTTACTACAGCTGAACCCTCGCTTCCAATAACGGTGGTGAATATTTCGCCAGCATTGTTACGACCGAATGGACTTAATATGCGGTTTTCAACTGGTACATTAGCATCAGAGGAAACAAAATTAAAATAAGCAGGTGCGGCATTTACAGAAACATTTTGACCATTGGCTAAGTTAAAAAGAGCTCCTAGTTGATTAAAGATTTGTGTAGAACCCACAAAACCGTCTGTTGTACGATCTTCGCCATTTAGAATAAAAGGATTTAAAAGTCTAACGTTACCTAATTTTTCAAAACGTAATTCATCGATCCAGAAAGTATATCCATTTCCGTTTGTGCTATTTGTACCCGCAGAGAACAAAAACATACCTCTCTCTTGAACTAGTTTCGATGCATCTGGAATGGGGATAACATATTTTCTCCAATCTGTTGATAATTGAATACTGGTACTTACTGAATGTTTATCACCTTCAAAATCAAAACCAAAACCTACAGCATCAACTGTAGCAGTGGTAGAGCCTTTTGCCCAGAAAGTTAATGCATCATATTTGGTAAGGTTTCTACCAGCACCCCTGTCTCTAAAAATACCTCCAATGTAACCACCTTCCGGATCATTGGGTGCAGGTACGTCTATTCTAATGGAGGTTGTGCCTGCATAGGCGACGTTATTATCTGTACCAAAACCAAAAGGATTTGCTCCAGAAGCAGGATCAAAAGACTCAAAAAAAGCATCTGTAAGACCTACAGGGTTATCAGTAAAGATATCAGGCGTGTTGGGATACGTTGCAAGAACGGCATCCTCAGAAATTTCTCTTTCGCAACTAAAGAATAGAAAGGTCAAAACAATCGTTCCTAAAGTTGAAAATCTCATTTTGTTACTCAATTTATAATTCATGATATGATTTTTTAAAGGTTCATTTATTCTCCAAAAAGAATTCATCAACCGTTGTTAGTTACCTATATTAATTTGTATGTATGTTCTAATTTCCCATTCGCTTCCATTGGGAAAACCAACCGGGCTTATGATGGGCTCATTTGAAAATTCAGGAGCAGCATTTGGTAAAAACCTAGGTGAAAATTGATCTAATGATCTCCAAGTTCCTCTCACACCAATTCTTGTATTTGGTAAAATAAACCAATCTGGCTTCCCTAAACTTAAAGAAACATCAAGCATGGTTTGAACAGGGAAGGTAAGGTTAAAATCTCTATGATAATCAAAAGGTCCCCAATCGTTTATTTTAAGAGCATACATAAATTTCCATTTACTAACGATGGCTCTAACATCAAAACCAAATCTATTGATGGTTCTATCAGAATCACCATTACCTTGACCATTACCCACGTAAAAGTTACCAATGATGCCCAAATCAGGACTTAATTTTGAAACCACTCTGGAGTGTACTTCCCATAAATCTTCTGCTGGTGCAGAATTTGGAAAAGCAAAAAACGAACGATCTGCCAAGAAACCGATATGAGCATCCATGGTGGTGGGTAATCTTCTATATATAAAACCTAAATTCATGGCGAATTTAGCATCCTCAGCTCTATCATTATCCCATTGATACATCCATGAACCTGGAGTTGGATCATAGGTAAAAAGTAATTCATAACCATACATTTCTCGGTTACCATTTCTAACAGCAAACGGATCATCAATAAAGTTTCTTAATCTTGCAGGTCCTCCATAATCGTTTGGGATAGCATTAATTAAAGGTTCTTGATACATAAAGTTGGGAGCTACTTGAATGTTTCCAATTGAATAAGTGAAACCAGTAAGTACATTTGCCAAGTTTCCACTACCGGAGTCTTTCAATCTCCAGCCAGTAAACGTTTGCGTTTGATCGGCACCACCGCCAGCTACTAAGCCTAAATAAGAAGCTTGTCCATACCAGTTGAATTTTCCTCCCTCGTAAGTCAATTTGAACTTAGCCCCCCAGTTATCGCTACTTTTGATTTTATCTTCAACTACTTCACCATCTTCATTAATATCTTGATAGGAACTACCATTAAGCGGACTACCTCCCCAGATACCACCTACAACCAATCCTAATTTACCAAATTTTCTTTCTAATGCAACTGTAGCTCTTTCTGTTGCCCATGGAGGGATAACCCCTGATCGTACTTGATTTTGGTTTAATTCACGCCTTCCTGATTCGTCAAAGGTAACTTCAGTATTAAAATCTCTATGATAAATCCCCGTAGCATTCCAGTTTCCAAATTTACGTTGGTATTTAAATAAGGCACCAGGATTAGCTCCCCACCACAATTGTGGACCGGCAGCAATTTTTAATCCTCTTAAAGCTCCTTTCATGTCTACTTCAATACCTGAAATTTCGCCATTGTAGATGTCTAAGTTCGGTCCGTAATTGGCTTCTGGATAGAGTCCGAAGAAATCTCCTTCATATCCCCAGTGGTAATGTCCTGTTCGATAGAATCCTTTTAAATCAAATTCTTTGGCGTTCCATTCAAATTCTGCTTGATACACCCTTAATCTTTGCATGTCGTTGACTACAACATTCGTATTGTTGTCGCCTTCAAGACCCACAAAAGTGGCACGTCTTCCCACATTTTCATAGAAAATTTCATCGATAGGATTCTCAGCCACATTACCAAGTACATTGAATACAACTTCTGCTCTCATGTTAGAGGCAGGATTACCTTCAACTCCAATAAAGTAGGATTGCATATGATCAAAACCTAATTGGTTGGGATAGGTATTTCCATTTGGGTCTGCCGCATCTGGTGTTGTAATTAAATGACCTCCAGTATTGAAGGTAGTAAATTCAGCAGTTAAACGACTAAAGCGAATTTTCCCATTTGTATTTGCTTCCAAAGCTGCTTTATCTCCTCTAGCTCTTAGTTTAGCATCAACTAAATGAATATTATTAAAGTGCTTATTGATATCAGCTAGAGTTTTTCCACCTTCAAAAGGGTCAAACTGATGTACTTCCTTTAAGGTATAATAAGCCGCTCTTGGGTAAAGCGTATAATTTCCTTGAATATTGGTGGGACCCTTGGCACAAATACCAAACCACTCCTCATTCATGTTGTTTTCACCTTCAACAAAATCGAATTCGTAACCACCATTGGCCCAAGAAGCATTGGTATCGTGTTTATCTAAGTTTGTGGTTTGACCATATTTCCACCAACCATCACTAAATTGGAAAGTATAACCTCCTATGGAGTTGCCACTTTTTCCGAATCCGTAAGCATTTTCATAGATTTCTTTCCAATTATACTTTAAGTAATACGCTTGAGCTTGTTGGTCTTCCTCCATTGTACGAGCATTGAAAGCATCTGAACCAAATTCGGTGAATAATACAGGTTTACCATATTCATTTTTTACTCTTTCAAATAAATCTCCAAATGACTTTCCACGATACACGTTGGTACCATAAATATCAACATCCGGACATTCTTGAGCAATAATCTCTAAAAATAACAAGTCACCATTACAAATGGCTACTGGATTGGAAGGGTTGATTTTCTTAATAGCTTTGGAGGCTTCATTCATTAATTGATACATGGGTGTTCCTCTTGTTTTACCAATGTAAGCTTTTTCAGCCTCATCATCAGGAAAATCCTCGGTTTCAGCACCTGCCCAAAACAAACCATAGTTATTTTCATTCCCTAATAAGAACAACAATAAACCTCGGGTATTTTTATAAGTCTCACTCAATTCTGTTACTTCAGACATCAGCAAGTTTCTCGTCTTTTGGTCTGAATAGTTTGTAACTGGAGTCCAAACCCCATCAATAGTTAATCCATAACGACCAAAAGAATGATTAAGCATGGTATAAATACCATAATTATCGTAGATATATTCTATCCACTTTTTGGGTATTCCTGCATAGACACGAATGGAATTGACTCCCATGTTTTGCAAAAGAGCCATTTCATCATCTAAAGCAGTTTTAATAACAATTTCCGATTGGTTCCATAGACTGTAATCATAATTAGTTCCAATTGGAAAATAATCCCAGTTCATACCATTAACCATGAATTCTTTGCCATCAACCAAAAGCTTGGAGCCTTTAGTGTTGTTTTCGACCGTTACCTTTTGACTTTGTGCATTTGCACCCAACGCAAACAAAAAGGTAATAATAATTGAGTAGTGTTTCATTGAAATTGAGTTAGTTTATTTTCAATTTTTTTGGTTTATCTGATATTAAGTTTGCTAACAATCATTGATAAAAATTTAAACTTTCAGATTTTACTAATATAGAACTGATAATTATCATTTTGATAATAAATACCACAACAAAAAATATACACTATAAATATAATGGTTTTTTGTTAGATAATTCACAATAACACGCAAGTAATTACTCATTTAAATATAAATAAAAAGAATAATTAAAATAGGTTACACCGTTTTAGTATAGGTAATGTTGAGGTAAATAATCGATTTGATGACATTTTAATTTGAATTAATTAACTCTAAAATTGACCAAAAAATTTAATTTCATAAAGTTTTCTAAATTTTTATACAAAAATTGCATTTAGTCAATTCGTTTAATGATGGTAGTTAACAACAAAATTTAAACACATAATTATCAAAAAAAAACGAAGTTTCACTCAATTTTAAGCATAAAAAAAACGGAAACAACTACTCAAAGTGCTTCCGTTTTTAAATTAGCCTAAACGTGTCAGACTTTCGCTTAAATTTTAGAATTAGTTTCTGGTGTATACCGAAATAAATCCAGCATCGTCTTTAACTTTTAATTCTGTAGTTGATAAGTTCATAATGTCTTGTGTCTTTGTGTTACCATCGATGGTGGTGGTCAAGTTGTTATTTGTTCTAGAATAAGAACCTGTTTTCACAGTCAATTGACAAGGTGATTCAGTTGAATCATAGTCACCCTCGTTGGCATCATTTCCAACCTTTAATTCCAAATAATCTTTATTACAACCAGCTTGATTTTGAGGAGCGTCAATTAAAACTTCTTCATTATTTACCAATATACCCACTTGGTTTAAGTTCCATTTACCAATAAGAGGTACAAGTGTTTCGCCTCCATTATCATCATTATTACAAGAGATAGCAAACACTCCCATAAGTAGGGTAAGGGCGAATAATAGACTTCGATTTTTCATTATAATTTGTTTAAATTGTTAGGTGTAAAAGTAAATCCGTATGCTACGAAGTGTGTTACATAGTTGTGAAAAATTGTTGTATGATTATGTGACTGTCAGTTATTAATACTTATTAACTACTCTTATTATATTTGAATTTATATGATATTAGTGATTCAATTAGAAATAAAAAACCCGACCATTACTAGCCGGGTATCAGTATCATAAATGATTTTATTTTATTAATGTATGCCCTCTGTTTCCAGTTCATCTACTCTAATGCCTTGTTTTTTCAAAACTCCTTTCACCAAAACAGCAAACAAGGTCAAATAGGCAAAACAAACTACTGCCACCACATAAGAACTATGGATACCAATAATATCAGCTAGTTTTCCTTGAAGCGGTGGAATGATGCCGCCACCCAAAATCATCATTACCAAAAAGGCAGAACCTTGGGCTGTATATTTGCCTAAACCTATCACCGACAAGCTGAAAATTGCGGGCCACATAATGCTACATGCCAAACCTCCTGCCAAAAAAGCGTAAATCGCTACCATCCCTTCTGAAGCCAAACCAATAATCATTGCGATAATGCCCATAAATCCGAAAATAGTAAGGGTTCGTGCAGGTTTGTCTTTGCTTATAAAAAAAGCGATGATTTGTATACAAACACAAAAGACATAATAATATAAGGGGGTCATGTCTTTCTGAGCTATAATGTTTACACCTAAAATAATCCCAAAGGCAATGAGTGGAATAATGATTAAAGCAAACGTTTTTCTCATTCCTTGAAGGTTAAAAACAGCAATAGCTCCGGCCCATCTTCCGATCATTAAGCTCCCCCAATACATGGAAATATAAGGAGCAATCTCAAAAGTAGAAAGGTTTCCAAAGGCATCGGTGCTTAGTAATTCTCCTAGGTTACTGCCAATGGCTACTTCAACACCCACATAGGTAAAAATCGCTAGCATCCCTAATACTAACTGTGGATACTGCATTGCTCCCCACCCCTCTGAGCTCTTTTGTGCTTTATGATTCGCCCAAAGCAATCCTATTACTACTACCAAAAGAGCCGCCAGCAACCATCGCATTCTGGTTTGTTCTAATGGTTCTAATAAAGTGGTTATCTCGGTCTGATAATATTCAACTTGGTTCTCAATTATCAATTTTTCAGAAAAAGGAAGTTCTTGTGTGGATTCTTGAATAACATTCAACTCTGTTTGCAATACTTCAATCTTTATTGCTTCTTCACTTTTATAACTGGAAAAAACGGGAGCAAAACAGATGGCCAACAATCCCGTCATGATGACCAACGTTCGCAGTGCTTTATTGGCTTTTTCCATGGGTTCGGAGGCGAGACCTTGAGGGACTTTCTTTGAGAAATAAAATAAGGCTGCTGCTACTATAAAGAGGAGCCCCACACCACTATATAACCAAATTACTTTGTCTAATTCGAGGTTCTTTATCTGTTCATCGCTGATGGCTGCGGTGGTTCCAAATAGTGCAAAGGCGACGATAATGGGACCGATGGTCGTACCAAAAGAATTGATACCGCCTCCCAAATTTACTCGAGAAGCACCTGTTTTGGGATCTCCCAATAAAATGGCAAAGGGGTTGGCTGCAGTTTGTTGCAATGAAAAACCCAAGGCCACAATAAACAATCCTATTAACATACCCACATACATATTGGCTTGCACTGCCAAAATCATTGCCCCAGCTCCCAAAGCCGAAAACAATAATCCATATACAATACTTCGTTTATAGCCCCAACTTCCCACTACATCGGTACCTTTAAGAGCACCTATTGCAAAAATGAAAAGAGCTCCGAGGTAATAAGCAGTATAAAATGCAAAATCCACCAATTGGGATTGGAACTGGTCGAGTGAAAAGTAGTTTTTACAAAAAGGAATGAAAATGCTGTTCCCCGCTGCAATAAAACCCCAAAAGAAAAAAACAGTAATCAGTGTATAAAGAGCAGGATAATTAGTGGGATTGGTTTTCATAAAGCGAATGAAGGTTAGTGCTCCAAATGTAACGAAAGTGACCGTAAAAAAAAACGAAAGCCCTGTTTTGTCAATCAGGGCTTCATTATATAAAGAAGTGAATTAGTTGCTCACCATTTCTGATTCATCAACATAATCTTGTAGATAAGCAAAATTGGGTGTTAAAGCTCCGTTTTTGGTGATGGTTGCGCTTTGTAAAACACCGTCTTGGTCTTGGTTGAAAAAAGCTGGAATTACATGTTCTAAAAACATTTCTCCAAAACCTACACTTGCATCATTGGGAAGTTCACAAGGAAGATTATCAACGCTCATGACCATGATGGCTGCTGGGTCATTATATGAAACTTCTTCATGTTTACTGGGATGATACCCCATAAAAGGCTTTTCAATGGTGGTCGCTCTCAAGGTGCAAGCAATGGGGCCACCCACATCACAAGAAACATCGGCAACGACTTTGATTTTATTGTTATGTGATTGAAGCATTTCACGGGTGAGGATATACGGAGCTCCATTGCCATAAAAATGTCCGGTGATGAAAATATCGGCTACTTGTGAGAAGCGTTCAAAATTGGAAACATATTCTTCAGGGTGTTGGTAGAAATCGGAGTTGTCTAGTTCTTGCCCGTCTTTGCGTTGGTTATACTCCAACACGTCAATTTGGACAAAAACGGGTTCTGAATACTTCTTGTTTAGGAAATCGGTTACCCCTACTTCTTTCATCTTCATGCCTGTGAGCATTTCTCTGGCTCCCATGCCTACTTTACCCTTTCCGGTCAGTACAATTTTAATGGGAGGCAACAGCATCTTTCGCAAATGATTGATTAACGCGGGTTGGTCTGCTAGGGTTTCTGCTTTGGGTAAGTTAAAGAGTTCAAACTTGACTCCAAAGGCCCTGAATCCGTTATAGGCTCCAACAATTCCGGCATAGCGTCCGAAACCGATGAGGCGACGTTTTTGAGCATCAACGATGGTTTCATGGTCGATTAAAGTGATGTTCTTTTGAAGTATTGCTTGAAGCAACTTGCGGTTATAGGGCTGTTTCTTAATAGTATGCGAGAAGAAAAAATAGGTTTTGTTTACAATTAAAGCCTCCACGGGTACTTCTTTGACACCGATGAGTACATCGCAGTCTGATAGATTTTCGGTTACAGTGAAACCTGCTAAACGGTAGGCTTCATCCGAAAACACACGAATGGGGGAACTTTCTACGACGATGTCTGCTTGTGGAAAGCGTTTTTTGAAGCTTTGCAAGGCTTCTGGAGAAAAAACGACCCGTCTGTCTGGTGGGTTTTTACGTTCGCGGATGATACCGAATTTCATAGTTGTTATATTTATTTGATGAGGCTTGAGAATTGTTACAAAGATACCGTTCGAAATCCGATTGCACAAATCTTGGGTTCGGCTTAATTATTGATTATCTTTGCGGGGTGAAAGTTGCGAGTTGGAATTTGGAATTTGGAATTTGGAATTTATCACAATTGGGGTCGACTGGTTTTGACAGCGGGTGGAACTCAATAGTAAGCACGTCGAGCGTGGAACCCATAGCTCGTAAATATCAAGGTTCAAACTTATAAACGGCGAAAATAACTACGCTTTAGCTGCTTAATCTGAATTATAGTAAGATTTGCCTCGTTCCTACTAGGTAGGAAAGCTGGATTCTCCTCAAAAGCCTTGGTTTGTGGCGTTTGATTCAGGAGAACCGTAAAAATAAACCTAGGAAGGGTAATGCTTTAAATCCCATCTGACAACTATAAAGCTAAGCTTTTGGTGGCGGTCTCCGGCCAAGCCAATCGTCGAAAAACTAATCTGAGACTAAGCGTGTAGAAAGTTATTAGGTTGCTCGTTTGGACGAGAGTTCGATTCTCTCCGACTCCACAAAAACCTCTGTAAAGCATTGTTTTACAGAGGTTTTTTATTTTAGGGGACGTTTTAAGGGACGTTTTACTTCAACTTATTAATATAACTACTATACAAATCTTTAAATTGATAGCCTTCAGACACGCGGTCTTTGCTGAGTTTGTTGTATTCTACCAAACCCCATAATACCAATTCCTTTAAAAAGTACTTGTCTTGGGAAGGGAAGGTGGGTTGGTATTTCTGAATTAAATCTTCTAGGGGATCTACTTGATCTAGTTGGGATTGGTAGTCTTCATCGGTGGCATCATCGAGTAGTTCAAAGCCGGTTACTGCAAAAAACCATTCTAGTGTTTTGGCATAAGGACTTGAATCTGCATCGCGTTCTAGCTTTTCTATTTTTGGGAAAAAGGCGGGAAAAAAGGTGCGAATAGCGTCGCTAATCAAGTGTTGGGCGACAAGGGCGGCTCCTTCTTGCTCTCCTTCATAAACCAATTCGACTTTTCCAGTGATGGCTGGAATGATTCCCATGAAATCGGAGAGGCGGACGGTGGTGGTATCTGTACCATTAAGTAAGGCTCTTCGCTCTGCGGTGCTGATGAGGTTTTCATAAGCCGTAATGCTTAAACGGGCACTCACACCACTTTTGGCATCGATAAATTCACTCTCACGTGCTTCAAAACTGATTTGCTCTAACAGGTCTTTAGCAATTGCGGGGACATGGATAGCCTGTGCTTGCTGTGGGTCAAGCTTGGCTTCTTGTTGGGTAATGGTGCGGGCAATGGAAATCGTTTCTGGATAATGGGTGAGAATTTGGGAACCGATTCTATCTTTTAAAGGGGTTACGATACTGCCACGGTTGGTGTAATCTTCGGGGTTGGCGGTAAAAATGAATTGCATGTCTAGGGGCAAACGCACTTTGAATCCGCGGATTTGGATATCACCTTCTTGAAGGATGTTGAACAAGGCCACTTGAATTCGTGCTTGTAAATCTGGAAGTTCATTGATGACAAAAATGCTGCGGTTGGCTCTGGGAATCATTCCAAAGTGAATGACTCGGTCATCGGCGTAAGAGAGTTTGAGATGGGCGGCTTTGATGGGGTCTACATCGCCAATCAAATCGGCTACGGTGACATCGGGGGTGGCGAGTTTTTCGGCAAAACGCTCACTACGGTGGAGCCACTCGATGGGGGTCTCCTCCCCTTTCTCGGCAATCAAATGAATAGCATAACGTGAGATGGGTTGCAAGGGGTCGTCGTTGATTTCTGAACCGGCTACAATGGGTATGTATTCGTCAAGCAATTCAATCATCTTGCGAGCTAATCTGGTTTTGGCTTGACCGCGGAGACCTAGTAAATTGATGTTGTGACGCGACAAAATGGCTCGTTCTAGTTCGGGGATAACGGTGTGTTCAAAACCGTGAACGCCTTCGAAGACGGGTTTGCCTGATTTGATTTTGGCACGAAGGTTATCTCGTAACTCTTCTTTGATGCTTTTGGAAACGTATCCGGATTGTTTTAATTCGGCGAGGGTTTTTATGTTTTTCATTTCATTTTTTTTTAGTTGCGGTTTGCGGGTTGCGGGTTACTTTACTCCTCACTCTTTACTCTTTACTCCTTACTCCTAACTGATTACTGATTACTGAACACTCCTACCTACTTCACTCTTTTCTTCCGATTGCTTTCGTAGTCTTCAAATATCATTTCGCCGAGACCTTTGAGGCCTGTGTAAAATGCTTTTCCTTGATTGGCTTCGGTGAAACGGTTGACAAACTGTTGCAAGTAGGGGTCTTTGGCAATCATAAAGGTGGTGATGGGGATGTGCAATTTTCGTGCTTGGGCGGCGTGGTTGTAGCATTGTTCTACGATGTATTCATCTAATCCGTTGCTGTTCATGTAATAGGTTCCATCTTTTTCGCGAACACAACTGGGCTTGCCGTCTGTTATCATAAAGATTTGCTTATTGGTGTTGCGTTTTCTGCGGAGCATGTCCATTGCTAATTGTAATCCCGCGACGGTGTTGGTATGATAAGGTCCGACTTTTAAATAAGGTAGATCTTTGATGGCAATGGACCAAGCATCGTTTCCAAATACTAAAATGTCAAGGGTGTCTTTGGGGTAACGGGTGGTGATTAATTCTGCCAATGCCATAGCCACTTTTTTGGCGGGTGTGATGCGGTCTTCGCCATAGAGAATCATGCTGTGGCTGATATCAATCATCAACACTGTGCTCATTTGTGCTTTGAACTGTGCATCTTCTACGACCAAATCATTTTCGGTGAGTTTAAAATCGTCGATACCGTGGTTGACTTGAGCGTTTCGGAGGCTTTCGGTGAGAGAAATACTTTCGAGGGCATCGCCAAAATGGTAGGACCTGAATTCTCCGGTTTGTTCGTCTCCCGCACCGGCGTATTTGGTTTTGTGGTTACCACTCCCCGACTTCTTTAGGTTGCCGAAAATGTGTTCAAGAGCTTGTTGGCGAATGGCTCGTTCGGTTTTGGCAGTAATGCCTGTTCCGGTGGATCCATCGTCTTTGATTTCCTCACGAATGTAGCCTTTCTTCTTTAAGTCTTCGATAAAATCATCTACAGTATAGTTGTCATCGGTTAGTTTGTATTCGACATCGAGTTGTCGTAACCAATCGATGGCCTCGTCAAAATCGCCAGAGGTGTGGACAATTAACTCTTTGAAAATATCAAACAGCTTGTCAAACGGTGAGATGAAAGGGGCCTCATAGTTCTTGAAGAAAAAACCTTTTTTGATGTTATTATTCATTGAGTATGAAAGTACTCTTTCTGGCTCTAACTGCTCTATAACGTGTATTAATTTTTAGTTAAAGTACATTTTGAAACCTTGCTCAAAAGATTTTTACATTTCTTAACTTTCATTCACTGGAAATAGACTTTATTTACCTTGTGAACGCAACCTTTCCTACTTTTTAAATCTTAAGAAAAAACAATCATGAGAAAAGGGATTTTTATTTTAGTCATTATGAGCTCCATGCTGCAAAGTTGTTGGCTCTTGTTGGGTGGCAGTGATGATGATATCAACTTCAACGGTAACAACACCAATTTTGAAGCGGTTGTTATGGAACGAGAGGCTTTTGAGGCGTCTTTTGAAATGCTTCCTCCTCAAACTATTTCGAAGGCTGGGAAGATTTACATTAAAGATAATTTTCTTTTTGTGAATGATGTAAACAAGGGTTTTCAGATTTATAATTATTCTAACCCAACCCAACCTATTCCGCTAGTGTATCTGAAAACGCTGGGAGCTACTGATGTGGCTGTGAGGGATAATCTTCTGTATATCAATCAAGCGGTTGATCTTATCACGGTGTTGTATGACACTTCGACGCAAAGTCTTAGTGTTATTGACCGCGATAGGGATGTCTTTCCACAAAAAAGAGCTCCCAACGGACAGTGGTATAACACTGCAGATAACGAAATCATCATTGCATGGAATCCTATTTAATATGAAAAAATATATTGTTGTTTTGTGGTTGGTTCTTGGTCTTATTTCTTGTAGTAATGACGGAGATGGTATTTCTAAAGGTGATGGAGCGGGTGGTTCCTTGGCTATATTTACCCTCAGAGGAGATTTTCTGTATACGGTTGACGAAAACACGCTTCATGTCTTCAACATTAGTAGTGGTGCTAATCCTGAGTTGGTGCACTCGATGTTTGTTGGATTTGGGATTGAGACTATTTATACCAACGGCAACTTTTTGTATTTGGGTTCGCAGCTGGGAATGTACATGTATTCATTGACAACTCCTGAGACGCCCACTTTTGTTTCTGAGGCGAGGCACTTGACGGCTTGCGATCCGGTGGTGGCGAATGCTACCCATGCTTTTGTGACGCTTCATTCTAATAACTTTTGCGGTAATAATACGAATGTGTTACAGGTGTATGACATTCAGAATCCTCAGCAGCCTGTTTTGGTGCATCAGAAAAATTTAAGTGGCCCTAAAGGGCTTGGGTTGTATCATAACTATCTATTGGTGTGTGACAATAACTTAAAAATATTTGACATCACCCAACCGCAGCAACCGCAATTGGTGAAGACTATTGCGATTCAAAGTTTTGATGTGATTATTCAGGGGAATGATTTGTTTGCTGTGGGGCCTCAATCGGTGTATCGGTATTTGTTAAATCCTTCTGATATTGATGCTATTGAACTTAAGAGTCAGATTCACTTTTAGAGGGAGATTATTTTGTTGGATGTGCTTTTTAATGTATGTCTGAGGTACATATGAGGTAGTTTATGATATTTCTGTTCGATGCTATTCATTTTTGTTTACCAATAGTTTTCTATTAGCTGCCTAACCTATTGATAGAATTTGGGTTTGTTGTTTTTCTTTTAGTTTTTTCCTTTTTTTTGAGGTT
Organism: Flavobacterium sp.; assembly: GCA_046293575.1. GTDB lineage: Bacteria > Bacteroidota > Bacteroidia > Flavobacteriales > Flavobacteriaceae > Flavobacterium. Next base: position 34,595 of record JBKBOP010000005.1, read on the forward strand.
AATTTTTGATAAAAATCACTGTAAGATTTCTTTTTTACTAGACTTAGTTGATGTTGTGTGTACTTTGAGGTGACTGATAGATATTTAGAATTGACTTTGCAGCGATCTACATTTTAAAAAATTACAACCATTTTTTCTCTGGGCCCGTTGCATCGAGGATATCGATATTTAAAGCCAATTTCAAATGTTCTGCTACATAGAAGGCATCTGTGCGGTCTTCTGTTTTATAGCAAGTAAAATAGCGGTTGTTTTTGGAAAACATGTTTAGGAAGATTACTTCGTTTTTAAAGGTGCCGATTGTGGCTCCCATTGCACTCACTTCGGTGCCCTCTTTTGTTTTAAAAACGGAGACGTATTCAAATTCAGGAATAGGTTGCCACTTGCCGAATTTAAACCCTATAACTGATTTTACCTTGCGATGGGTCTTGGCAGAAAGATTGATTTCACTGCCTTCGGTTACAAATAGATTAAGACCAATAACCGCCATCATGATTCCCACAAAGATATTCTCAAACAAGAAAATATAACAGCCCACAATCATTAAGGCGATGCATAGTATGCGTTTAAACAATGGAATTTCTCGGGTATATGAAATAATGCTATCCATGTTTTTTTAATTAAAGATTATCATTGATTTTGTGTTCTTAATTATTATATTGGTGGAGGGGGTGAGACAAAAATAAAATTCCAAATTCCTCCCATAGGTTCGGGACCAAATTCCAAAAACTGCACGCAGAGGGAGGATTCATAAATTTATAATCCCGTAACCCCGAAAGGCCATTGCTAAACCCAAAAGTAATTGAATTGTGAAATTATAAAAATACGCCCTTCAACTCGCTAAGTGTGTCGTCATAAAAAAGTTTTATGTTTTTAAATTAAATCCCAGTATCGGTTTACATGAGACTTCTATAAAGATTCGTTCGTCAAAGATAAAAATTCGTGAAAAATCCAACCCCATCCACAAAACTATTCCTGTATTCGTAGCTAAAAAAATTGACCAATTCATATCAAAATTCCCACCGCTCTCCCCGCCAGCTCCCCTCCATACCCACAGGATGGAAACGAGCAAACATTTCTTCTGAATACCACCCCAGTTTTCGCGTTTTTTGAATCACCTTGCGGTGCTCCGGATTGCGGTAAGCAAAATCCATCATCTGCTCCTGACTTGCCCAAATACTAAACGTAGCTTGTTGGATGAGTGGCCACTCGCCAATGCCTTTGCCCATCCACCGGGCGGTAAAAGGTTCCAGGGACTTACTCGCAGCAGGCACGTCCCTCCAGAATTTCCATAAGTACTTCCACTTGATGCGGGCACGGGTGATCACCGCAATGGGTTGCTCAGGTTGAAAAGGATGCAGGATAAACGGTTGCTCCTTCGACCAATACCCATGGGATTCATACGCCTGCAAATAGAACACCGCATGCTCCACAGCATGATGTTGGAAGTTCTTAAAAACCTCCGACGAGCGAAAAGCTGTGGCCGCCCCTTCCTCTTCAAACTGTATCAACAAAGCATAAGTAGAAAAATCAGGATACCATTGAAAACCGTCGCCACCACCCGTACCCAGCAGCTTGTAAAAAGTAATTCCCTTTGATTTCTGAATGTTGGAATGGGCCAACTGCATTTGCGTGAACGCCCAAAACTGATGCCGCAAACCTTTGAACCTAAAAAAGTGGAGTTGTAAAGTAGTATCCATGAATTAAAAGTACATCAAACTAACTTTTCAATACACCCTCTTGACTTTTATTTAATAGTAGTTCAAGATTTTCAACGAACAAAAAGAAAGATTGAGGGCATGGGTACATACTACAGCACGCCCCTTTTCGTTAGTAATTTCAATATGATAACCACTATAGTTCGGAGATTCACAGAGGTGCTGTATGCCCTACTCTCCTTAATCGCCTTGTATTTGTTGGCAGTGGCGGTGCTGCCCTACATTGCCGTCAATACCTCCACAAAAACCACCAAAGACCTCACTATCTATATCATGAGTAATGGCGTCCACACCGATATCGTGTGTCCTTTATACACCCCTGAACATTATTGGACCCCTTGGGTACCGTTTGAGAACACCCGCTCCCAACGCAATGACTTCACCTATGTTGCCTTTGGATGGGGAGATAAAGGCTTTTATTTGAACACACCCACTTGGGGAGATCTCACGTTGTCCACAGCCTACAAAGCCGCTTTTGGCAGAGGCGAAGCCGCCATGCACGTGACCTTTTACCACACCCCGCAAGTCAATCAATATTGCCGTCCCATTGCTATCTCAAGTCATGATTATGCTCTACTGTGTCTCATCATCAAAAGCTATTTTAAAACCGAAAATAACGTTCCCATCCTCATCCCCACCGATCAGGTCTATGGCCACAACGACGCCTTTTATGAAGCCAAAAGCACCTATAACCTCTTTTTTACCTGCAACACTTGGACGAACAAAGTCCTCAAATACTCCAACCAAAAAGCCGCCTTTTGGACCGCTACCGACTGGGGTATCCTGCACCACTACCCTCTTGTTGATGCAGATAAATAAACTACTAATAGGTTCGTCAAGTGTTAAATTTAGATTTATTTTTGCTTGAAGTTTTTTATTTAGATTTTAATTCTAATATTTGCAGAGAAATAATTCGAAATATGAAATTTATTTGCACCCTAATGTGTTGTATGATGTGGAAACTTCCGCAGAGGACGATTATGGTGACTCAATAAAATTTACAATATACCAACCATAGAACCTCTGCTCACAGCAGGGGTTTTTTGTTATCAACTAATCAAAACACTAAAAATGAAAACTACTTCTTCTATCAAAACTACTTCAAACACTTTCATGATGATGGGTATGTGTTGTTGTATGCCATGGTATCCACCAAGAGGAAAGACGTAAGCCATTTAGTTTGTTTGTTTGTGGTAAGTCCTTTTGGTAACATAACTCCAAAAGGACTTTTTTTTTGCTTTTCAAATTCAATAATCATTTATAACCATTAATTTTTTAAAATCATGAGTACACAAAAATTCGCCACCAAAGCCCTTCACAGTGGGCATGATGTCACCCAAAACGCAGGCACCAGAGCAGTCCCCATTTACCAAACCACGTCATATGTCTTCAAAGACTCCGACCATGCTGCCAACCTTTTTGCCCTCGCAGAACCCGGATTTATCTACACCCGTTTAAACAACCCCACCAACGACATCCTTGAACAGCGATTGGCCGCTTTGGAAGATGGTATTGGTGCGGTGGTAACCTCATCAGGAACGGCTGCCATTGCCACCACCCTCTTGACCCTGCTGAGAACAGGAGATCACATCGTCGCTTCTAACAGTTTGTATGGGGGTACGTATAACCTCCTCAGTGTGACCCTTCCCCGACTGGGTATCACCACCACTTTTGTGGACCCTTCGGAACCTTCCAACTTCAAAAAAGCCTCACAAGAAAACACCAGAGTCTATTTTGCAGAGAGTTTAGGTAACCCAAAGCTGGATGTCCTCGATTTAGAAAAAATTGCCAAAGAAGCACAAGACTTCAAAGTACCATTTATTGTAGACAATACCGTGGCCACCCCCTATCTTTTGAATCCTATTGCCTACGGAGCCAATATTGTCATTCACTCCTTGACCAAATACATCACTGGTAACGGAACTTCTTTGGGAGGCGTCATCATTGATGCCGGAAATTTCGATTGGAGCAATGGTAAATTCCCTGAGTTCACTGAACCCTCACCAGGCTATCACGGACTGAAATACTATGAAGCTTTAGGTCCCGCTTCTTTTATAGCGAAAGTACGCATCGAAGGATTGCGAGATTTAGGTTCGTCTTTGAGTCCGTTTAATGCCTTTCAAACCATTCAAGGACTTGAAACCTTAGCAATCAGAATTAAAAAGCACAGTGAAAACGCCTTGAAACTCGCTCAATGGTTACAACAACAAGAGGACGTAACCTGGGTGAATTATCCCGGTTTGGAAACTTCCGCCTTTAAAAGTTTGGTAGAGAAATATCTGCCCCAAGGACAGAGTGGTATCGTTACTTTTGGTGTCAAAGGCGGCTTTGAAGCGGCTAAAAAAGTAGCCAATGAAACCAGGTTATTCTCTTTACTGGCAAACATTGGCGACACAAAATCATTAATCATCCACCCCGCTAGTACCACCCACCAACAGTTAAATGAAGAGCAACAACTGGCCACAGGAGTGACCAAAGACCTCATTCGTTTGTCTGTGGGGCTAGAAGACCTTGATGACCTCAAAGCAGATTTGACATCAGTATTTGAAAAAATCAAACTCTCTAAATTCGTTTAATTCAAACCAAAAAACCTCATTTGCCATCAGCATTAAGGATGGTAAATGAGGTTCATTACAACGCTATGAAACTATTACAATCCATAAAAATACCTTACTTCAAAACAAGTCAAGGGTTGGTATTTGAACACCTTAGTTTGTGGTATGAAGTCTTTGGAAAACCATTGCACACCGCACCGTTGGTAGTTGTGAATCATGCCCTTACGGGAAATTCAACGGTGACGGGAGAAAAGGGATGGTGGAAAGAACTCATCGGTACAGGTAAAACCATCAATACCGATCATTTTACGGTTATTGCTTTCAACATTCCTGGTAACGGCTATGATGGAACTACTACTAATTTTATTCACGAATACCAACGAGTAACGGTTAGGGACATTGCACAACTATTTTGGTTGGGACTAAATGAACTTAATATCCAGCAAGTGCATACGATTATTGGCGGAAGTCTTGGCGGAGCCATTGCATGGGAAATGGCCGTTTTGGAACCTCACAGAACAGAACACCTTATCCCCATTGCCACCGATTGGAAAGCTACTGATTGGTTGATTGCCAACGTAAAAATCCAAGAGCTACTGTTACAAGACACCACAAATCCAATAGAAAAAGCTCGTGCCCACGCTATGCTATTGTACAGAACCCCCGAATCACTCAACCAAAGGTTTCAAAGAAAAAAGCAGGAACAGGAAGTGTTTGCCATTGAATCTTGGTTAGACTATCATGGGAACCAATTGAATAACAGGTTCTCGCTTGAGGCCTATCGACTTATGAATCATTTACTCAAAACCATGGACCTCATCGAAAACCGCGGAACCTTTTCTGAGGTTATTCAACCTGTAACTGCAACTATTCACTTGGTAGCGGTCAACACCGATTACTTTTTTCCGGCAACAGAAAACATCAAAACCTTTGCATCGCTCCAATCTTTGGGAATACCATCGTCTTATTATGAAATTCAATCCATTCACGGACACGATGCCTTTCTCATTGAATTTGAGCAATTGTCTGCATTTTTAAACCCCATTTTTAACACCACAAAAACCCAACACTATGTCACCCTTTAGTATTAAAGTAGTCCTTTTTGGCATTGGTAATATCGGGAGTACCCTTATAACGCAAATTCAAAAGGCACGTGATTTTCATGTACAACATCATCACCTACAACTCAATATCCCTCTCATTGCAAACTCAACGTTAGCTTTCTTTGAAAAGGAAGGCATCACCCATGAATGGGAAGCCGATTTTCAAAAATCATCATTCCCCTATCGAATGGATGATCTTATTGATTACATACAAAACCTCAATGATGATCCCGTTGTGGTGGTAGATGCCACCGCTTCAGACACCTTTGTGGAGCACTACCTTACTTTCTTTGAAGCAGGGTTTCATCTGGTTGCTGCCAACAAAAAGGCCAACACCAGCTCACAGGCTTTTTACCGTCAATTAAGAACAGTGGCTCATAAAAACCAAGTTACTTTTCGGTATGAAACCAATGTGGGAGCTTCGTTACCCATTATTCAAACGCTCAGTGATTTGTATGAAGCCCATGAGAAATTTACCAAAATTAGAGGCGTATTTTCCGGTTCGTTGAGTTACATCTTCAACCGTTTTGGAAATGAAGACCTCCCTTTTTCAAAACTCCTTCAAGAAGCAGAACGATTGGGGCTCACAGAACCTGATTCACGGGAAGATTTATCGGGTAAGGATGTTGCTAGAAAACTCTTGATTGCCGCAAGAGAGATTGGGCTTCACGTTTCGATGGAAGAAGTTTCCATTGAATCGCTTTTTGTACCTGGAATCGACTTGGATATGAGTGTAGCAAGTTATATCACGCTTCAAAAACTATTGGATGCCCCTTTTGAAAAGGCTAAGAAAAGTCAGAAAGCTGATCATGTGCTGAGGTATGTCGGAGAGTTGAATGTAGACACCCAACGTCTACACGTATCATTGATTTCTGTACCCAAAAACTCCGCTTTGGGACAATTAAAAAATAGTGACAACCTCATTGAAATTTTTACAGCCTCTCATGGAGAACACCCGATTATCATTCAAGGTGCTGGAGCTGGAAAAGAAATTACGGCTAGAGGGGTTTTAAGTGATCTGCTTAAAACGTCACAGTTTATAAAAGCTTCAAATTTTAAAAGTAAAGTGTATTAAAAATTACTAAAAAAGCCCCTGAAGATGTAGCAGGGGCTTTGGGTGTAGTTATTCAAAAATTAAAAATCAATCCATAACACATCTTATATTGAATCCAAAACGCTTGTTAGCTGCATTTTTCTTACTATCAAGTCCGTCTTTTGAAAGCCATCTGTACCATGCTAAATCACTATTTTGTTGTGATGATGTCCACCAAGCTGCCGTACTTCCATAATTGACAAATTCACCCGTATTAAATCTTCTACCGGCTGGCAAACCGTTAAATTGGGAATTATTATTGGTGGTGAGATTAAAGCCTACTGCTCCAAAGATAGATGACGTTTGCCACATGGTCTTTGACGCCATGGCCTTTGCAATTTTATTTCCTTGAGTGGTGTTGTCAAAATTCATCCCTGAAGCAATTAAATGGTTTTCTAGTTGTGACCATTCTGCATCTGTAGGCACATGCCAGCCACAAGGACAAGGATTGCGATCGTCTGCAACAGCATAATAATTGTACAACTTTCCTACCGATTCATTACCGCTGTAATTATCATAATAGGACCAACCTCCAGTTGTTAGTTCTTGCCATTGTGCATTTGCCATGTGCATAGGTATTGCATCTCCATTACAATATTTAGATACCC
>JBKBOP010000006.1:0-41128 GCA_046293575.1 Flavobacterium sp.
CAGGTCTGGTCTTTTTTCTAATAAGTTGTAGTATCGTTGTTCAGGTGATGAAGTTTTAAACTCGTCAAAATTGATTTGTTGTTTGGCTAACAGTTCTTCTGACAATATTCTACAAAGTGTTTCAAATTTGGGAAATTTACTAAATATTTCAGCTTCCATATCAGGGTTTGCAACTGTGAGTATGGTATCTTCTGTACAGCTTATAAAATATTCGGATGGCGCTTTGTTTATTACGCAATGGGGTGTTAGCCCTTCCATTTCTGTGTAAAAAGCTGTTGTTTTTTCTTCTCCTTCTATAATGTAATATGTACGAATACAGCCTTTCAAAACAAAGTAACCATCTTTCGATTTTTGTCCTTCTTTTAATAAAACCGTCCCTTTCTTTTCCGAGCGAAATATGTCTAAGGAAACGATAGCGTTCTTTTCTTCTTCTGTTAGTGAAACATATTTTGATATAAAGTCAAATAGTAAGTCTTTCATTTTTTATGTTGTTACTGTCGTCTGTTACACTTGCCACCAACGGTTTCGGGCTTGGCGAAGGTGGCGATTTTCACCACAAATGTTGATGCGGAGAACCAAACTTTGATTAACCACAAATGTGTCTGCGGAGCACTGAACCGCCACTTTTGCCAAACCCGTGTTATCGGTTCGGTGTTCTTCTTCGTCCGTTGGTTTGTCTGTCGATTTTGTCGTGCGGTTGGACAGCCACACTCTTTGCCAAGCTTGGGCTTTAGCGTTGGCTTTAGCGGCTTGGCAATGTGTGTGGCTGTGAAGGGTTGGCATATTTCAATTAAATAGGTTTAAAAAAATTCGTTTTATTCCGAAAGAAGAATTTTGTAATTCTGTTTTTTCCTCTGCTATGTCAGATTTGTAAGTTGTTAAATATTTAAGAAAAACACGCTTTAATTGCTTATTAATGTCTCTCATATTTTTATATGATGAAATATCAATTTCAGAAATCAAATATGCCTTCAACTCATTTCCTAATTCTACATTAAATTCAGTATTTACTTTTCGTTTAATATTATCGGCTCTAAATTCAATATACTTTTCCTTATCCTCATTGCTCAATAATGTGAACATACATTTATAATCAAATCTTGAACGCAATTCAGGGGAGATTCTTTTTTTAAAATCTTCTTTAGAGATATTCGATGTAAACACAATTATGAAACCATTTAAATCCATTTCTTCCCCTAACGAACTTGTCATTTTACCACTCTCCAATACTTCAAGAAAATAATTAAAAAGCGTTGAATTAGATTTTTCGAATTCGTCAATAAGTAAAACGCCAATATCTGTTTCCCTTACTTTCATAAATATTTCACCATCATCGCTACCAATATATCCTCTAGCGGAGCCTATTAATGAACTTAAAGAAAACTCATTACTGTAATTACCAAAATTTATTTTCGCCAACTTCTTTTCTCCCTTCAAACAGTTGAATACTGTTCTTGCTACTTCTGTTTTCCCAACTCCAGATTCACCCATTAAAAAAAGAGAAAGGATTTTATGTTCTCCTAATTTATTAAATACTCTAAATGTTCTTACTTGTTCTGCAAAGTCGTCCTTAAACTTAGAATGTCCATAAAGCTTTAAATTAAAATCATTAAAAAATAATTGCAGTTCACCTTCGGGTAAATCTGTTATCTTTTTGTGTTTTTTTATTGCTAACTCCTGTGTTTCGGTTGGTTGTTTTTGCCTGTTTTCTCTTTTGTTGAAAGAGTTCTTATCAATATTTTCAAATGTGTCAAAAACAAATCTCAATTCATATTCTAGCTTTTCTTTTTTTGATAAATCGCAAATGAAAATAGGCGTTTCTTCAAACTGGTAAATTACCTGTTCTAATATTGATTGAATATTATTGTATTCGGTTAGTGCAGATAAGTCAATAATTTCAGAACTTATATCCACTTCCTTTACAAGCGATAAATTATGTATCAATTTTGTAATACTTAAAATTGAAAACCCTTCAAGAATTTTAGTTTCCTTAAAGTCATAAAAATCTTCTTTATCGTAAAAGAGTAGTGTCATAATCTCTTTACAGAATTACTTGATGTTAACATTTTGAATAATAGCGAGTAAGTCGATGTAGTGGTAAACATTACCATCACCAGAACTTTTGAAGTTAAAAGTTTGCTTATTGTCATTATTGATTCTGTAATGACTTTCTTCTATTTCTTCATCTTCTTTATTAACAGGGAAAGCGGTCTGTAATTGACCTAATTCCTGAAAGTATTGAAAGGAATTTTTCAAATCATCAACTTTTATTTCTCCTTTGTATAATCCAATAATTGATACATTACCAACAAATAAATCATCAATGCTGTATGAACTTTCAAATTCGCTCTCAAATGTCAAAGGGATTTTTATTAAGATGTTATTGTTTTTACCACCCACAACTCCCTTGATTTTGTAAGCATAGTCTTTAAACATTGAATTAAAAAGATTATTCATATCAAAACCGTCTGCACCAGGAACAGCCAAATTTTTTAATGCTCCACTGTTGATGAATTTGACAATACGCAATTCATCTTCGTTTTCAAGGCTAAGTTTTACATTGTCAATCTTTATTAGCTCTCCTTCGGATAAACTTTTGAAATCATCAGCCTTTTTAGATTTCCTGACTACTTCATCAAGTATTACAGATTTGGTTGTTTTTATTTCAAATGTTTCTAATACTTTCTTAGAGCCTGAACCTTTTAAACTACCACCGGAATCAGCTTCTCCAAGTTTAAAAATATCCAAAATGTTGAAGCCTAATTTTGTTTTGAGATATGCTTCACCTTCCACTGATTTATCTTTTTCAACTTGCTGTTCAGCAAGTATCATATTGTTCAGCATCATTTTAATCTCGTAGACTTTGGGAAAGTTGATATAGTATATATTGAAAATCATTAATGTCTCTTTAGTTTTAAACTTTATAAATTCCTTCTATTACACTCCAAATTTCCATTTCTATACTTTCATCATAAATTCCCGATTGCTTTATTGAATCAACAATAGCTTTCGTTTTCTTTGTTATCAAGTCCAAAGCTAATTTTTCAGGAATGATGACTGGGATTTTTTTGATGTAATTGGCAGGGTTATTTGCGGATGGATTAATAGTTCTTATCAACTTGTTGCAAGTAGGGGAGTTGAAGAAAGCCAACAAGTAAAAAGTTAAATTTTCATCTTTCGGGAAGATGCCTACAATACTTTGGTCAAAAAGTTTGTTTTCAATCAAAGATGCTGTTATGCTTGATGAACTAATCATTGGAACACCAATGCCAAATTTGAAGTAGTATTTTGGATTTTGAAATCTTGATTTCTTGTCGGTTTTGTAGTGCTGAACAGCTTCTTTACTCCAATTCATAAACCAACTTTCGGGTTTCAAATACTTAGTATTACCGCCTTTTACGATAGGCATAAAATGTTTATCGCCTTCTATCCCATTCAAAATATCAGCTTTGTTTTTGTAATCGGCTGAAATTGATTTAGGATTTACAAGGTCGTAATTTTTCCCATTTTTTAGTTCAGGACTTATTACTTGAAGAAATCTTTTGTCGTCACCTGAATAGAAACCTGTAACACAATCGGCAATGTCTCCAACTTTTAACTTGGAGTGATTTATAAGTTTCGACACATTGCTATTTTCAGCAATTAGAAATGCGTGGTCAGGATTGTTGAAAACATCTTCTTGTTTAAAGGTATAGGTTTTTAGAGTGCTATCGTTTACATCATTTAGCTGTTCGACTTCATTAAATTTATTGATTACAGAAAAGGTGTTATTCATACACGCTTTGAAGTCACTTTTCTTTCTCAATGTAATAATGGAAAGGTTTGCATAACCAAAATTGACTCCCGGAAAAAAAGATGAAGGGAACAAAGCCAATTCCACAATTTGTGTATTTGTAAAAATGTGTTTTCTCAATGCTTTGTGCATATGAAGATTAAGAAAAGTGTCAGGAATGATGAAACTTAAAACGCCATCTTCTTTAAGTAATTCAATACAGCGATATAGAAACAAGCCATAACTCTCTTTGGCGTATAAATCAGGATATAGTTTTTTGAGAACAGTTCTTTTGGAATAATCTTGCCAAGCTCCATAAGGCGGATTGGCAATTATTTTGTCGTAAAAACCACCAAAGCAAGAATTGAAATCCAATTCCGAATCTAATAAGGTATCACACTCACGAATATTGACATTTGGGAAATGGGAAAACTTTTCATTTAAAATTTCTACGGATTGGCTATTTAGTTCGCAAATATCAATATGAGCAAATTCGTTTTCATTGAGAATTGCTTCAATGAAAACTCCATCACCACCGCAAGGTTCAAAAATCTTATCACTAGAAGTTAGCGATAACTTTGAGACCATATAATCAACTATTGGAGTTGATTTGGTGTAAAATGCTTGATATTTTCTTGCTTCGCTTATCATTACCAAAGTAGATATTGTAAAAGATTGTTGTCAGTTAAATGCTGGGTTGTTTCTGCATTGAAATCATTTGCCCAATCAATGTTTGTTTCTGTCCATTGTTTTAAGTTGTAGCCTGAATATTCGCTAATTTTTTGGTAAGCTTCACTTCCGCAGTATGCTTCCCAAATTCCCGAATTTTTCAGGGTATTGAAATAGCTATTGTTTTCTTCTGCTCTTACAAACAACAAACATTTGTAGTTGTCGTCAAGGTTTTGATAAATAGTAGCAACCAATAAAAGTCGGTTTGTATTTCCTTTTTCATTAGAGCCGAAACCGCTTTTAAAATCTACAACATATTTTTGTTCGTTATGAGAAAAATGTAGGTCAAGTTCTAACTGAATTTCTCCCGAACTAACTAAACTCCAAACTTTAGCATAATAAATTTTTAGCTCTTGTTTTTCTTCGTCAGAAATATTTAAGTTATTAATGTAGTCTGTAATTTCATCAGTCATTTTCTTTTTTACTTCTGAAAAAAGCGGTGGTATAAAAAGCGAAAGGTTATTGATTGGGTAATAAAAACACAATTTGCAAAATGGGTCCCAAAGCTCGCCAACTCTTCTTGAAAAGTCCATATACTCATATGGTCTAACAGAATTTCGGCTTTCAATCATTACTACAATGTTGCAATAAGTTATCATTAAAATAGCTTCCAACTTTTCTTTGTTTGTCCATTTTTCCTTTTCGGCTTGTTGCAATAAAGTCGTTATCAGATTATTTTTGGTCTGGTTCAGTGCTTCATTTATTGCCCTTGCTCTTTTGTCGGATTGTGTTTCTGCAAATTTGGTTTTGATTTGCGATAAAAACTCTGTTGCTCTATCTCTGAAATAAGCCAAAAGCTCTTGTTTCTTGTCCTTTATATTCTTGTCTATATTCATTTGCTGTTTGCTCGTTTTTGATATTTAATTCTTGCTTCGGCTACTTTCAAAATCTCAAGTCCGTTTTCTTCGTCTTGAAGTTGGTATGTAATCTTGTCGCTCAAATAGCGAACTTTTAATTCTGCTTTGTCGATATGAAAAATTCTTGAAATGCCTTCAATGATTTGTTCGTTAGCATTTCTTTCGTTCTTCTCAATTTTACTTAGTGTCGAGGTATCAATGTCCAACTCCGCTGCAACCTTTCTCAATGGTAGGTTTGCATTTTCTCTGACTGTCCTGATATACTCTCCAAATGTTATGTTGTCTGTTTTTGACATATTCTGCTTTGGCAAATTTTGTCCAAAATTAAAGAAATAATTTTTATGGAAGTCAATTTGTTTCATTTTTTTATTCACAGTCTTGTCGGTGCGTTGGCAAAAAATGGCTCTTTTGTTTTTTTGAGCGTTGGCTCGTGTGTCGGGAAAAACCAAATGTGCCATTTGCGGGTCGGCTTTCTACACTGACCGATAACGGTTTGCGTGTATGTGCAGTAGCGGATTAGGAGCACTTTCCTGTCCGTTTAGCACAAAGTTTCTTAGAAGCACAGACCTTCGATTTACCACTTCACCCGCTATTGCCACATACACGCTGTTACAAGCTGGCCTTCTGTCCTCCGTCATTGCCAAGTCTTGTCCATTATGGGTTTTCGCTGTTTCTGTCCAACTGTTTTTGTGTCGGCTGTGGGTGGCGAAAAAATAAAACACCGAAGGGTGGGAGAAAAAAATTGAATTTCTTGCCGGGTTGCCGAAAAGCACACTCTTTTGCAAGCTTTGGGCTGTGTTTGGGCTTGTGCGGCTTGCAAATGTGTGTGCTTTTGTGCGTAGGCTCATGCTAGTAGTTTCTCTAATTTCATTTTCCACTTTTCCCAGTCTTTCATTTCCTTGGTCTGTAAATCTATAAATTTCTGTGTGTGGTCGTGATGAATTAAGTGACAAAGTTCGTGAATGATTACGTATTCAATACAGCCCTTAGGTGCTTTGATCAATTCAGGATTTAAGATGATTTTTCCTTTTGGTGTGCAACTTCCCCAACGTGTCGGCATGTCTCGCAACACAATAGAACTTGGTTCAACTTTATGTTTTTTGAATTTGTCGATGAGTGGTGTTGCGATTGTATGAAACTTTGCCCTTGCATGTTGCAAGTACCAGTCATGCAATAAATCTTTAGCTCTTGATTTTTCGCTTGCAGTAACTACAATGAATTTCCCTTTTAATTTTACCGATTCTTCTTTATCAATTTGAATTTGTAAACGGTATTGTCTGCCCAGATATAAATGCGTTTCTCCGCTTATGTATTTTCGATTCGGAGTCTTTGGTTGAAAGGAAAGGAAGAAGCTTTGCTGTTTTATTATCCAAGGTGCTTTTTTCCTGATTTTTTCTTTTACTTTTTCAATAGTTGTATCAGCCGGTGCTTTTACCAACACCTCCATTTCAGGTGTCACAGTAATGCCAAGCGATTTCCTGTCTGAATATTCCAAACGAAAATCAATTGTTCTGCTGCCAAATTGTATCGCCTCTGTCATTACTTGTAACGGATTTTGGCAACTTCAATACAGTCGTCTGCAATCTTGTCCATTTCTTTGAATGACAAGTCCACATTGTATTTGTCTCTCACTTCATCAATCAGATAGTCACCAATTTCTATAAGCAATTTGCCTGTAATATTGGTTTTGTATTGCCAGTCAATGATGGGTTTACCATTGTCTAAAACAGATTGTTGTATCAAGTCGTCAATTTGTAAAGCTGTTTGGGTTGAAATCTCTTTACGTACAACATTGTCCTGAATCTTTTCTGATAATGCTTCCACTGTCAAGCCATAAAATGCTTTGGCTACATCTTTGTCTCTTAATTGTTCAGGTATATCGTTGTCTGTATGAGCCAATACATTGTTCATGATGTCTTGAACTCTGCTCAGGTATTGTGCCTCACTGATTCGTTTTGCTTCATAGTCTGCAATGGTTTCTCTTAGCATTTGCGAAAACTTTTTATAGAAAGCAGGATCTTCATCCATTTTTTCCGTGATGTGCTTCGCTGTTCTGCTCGCAATCTTGTCTGCCTTAGCTGCTTTACCTGTGGTGTTTTCTACTTCCTGCTGAAATTTATCTTTATCAAATATGTTAACCAGTTCTGTGATTGTTTCAATTTTCTCAGTGGTGATGTGTGTGTCAATCAGTTTTTGAATTTGTCCTTCGTATTGTTTGTAGTCAATTTCATCGCTGTATCTTTCCACTACTGCTAAACGGAGTTTCAGGAACATGGTCAAATCTTCTTTGTAACGATTGATTACTTTTTCTTCTACTTCCTTATGAAATTGAATAGAGGATAGCGCCAGTTTTAAACCCTTGGCAAAGGCTGCCAGTTTATCGTAAAACAAAACTCTTATTGCTTCATCTTTCAATAATTGCTGGTAGGCTTCTGCATCACGCTTGTTCGCAATAGTTTTGAAAATATCCCAAAGGTCTGAATGCTTTTGAGGTAGTTTTTTGATTTCATCTGAAATGTTGGTCATTGTTCCTGCCAAATCTTCATCATCAAAATCTTCAAAGGATGAATACAACTGCAAAGCATCATCTAAATTTTCAATTACTCCATAATAGTCAATGATGTAACCGAATTCTTTGTCAGGATAAATGCGGTTTACCCTTGCAATAGCTTGTAAGAGTTTATGACTTTGTAAATTCCTTGTGAGATATAAAACCGTGTTTTTTGGTTCATCAAATCCCGTAAGCAATTTGTCAACTACAATAATAATTTCCGGGTCTTTCTGATTTTTGAAACGACTGATGATGTTTTTTTCATAGCTTTTTGAATTGCCATGTTCGTCCATCATTTTTTTCCAAAACTGATTTTCCTTTTCGGTTGACTTTTCATAAGCACTTTCTTCGCCTTCTCTTTCGTCAATGGATGAAATCAATACTTCGCAACTTACAATGCCTATTTCATCCAGATACTCTTTGTATTTAATTGCATTCACCTTTTTATCGCAAACCAATTGCCCTTTGAATGGTGTTCTGCCTTGCCAGTTGTCACGAAAATGATAACTGATGTCCCAGGCAATCATTCGCATTTTTTGCTCGGCAGAATTCAAATGGTCGTTTCGTGCAAACTTCTTTTTGATGTCTGCTTTTTGATATTCGGTTAAAGGTTCTGAAACCATTCCAAAAAAGGTATCTATCGGACTTGCATTTACATTTTGCAAAGCCAATCTTCCTTCATAAAGTAATGGAACAACTGCTTTGTCTTTTACCGCTTGGTCAACCGTGTAGGCATCAATCATTCCTCCAAATTTCTCTGCTGTGCTTTTGTCTTTTTTGAATAATGGTGTTCCTGTCATTGCGATGAAACAGGCATACGGCAAAGTCTTCTGCATGTCGATATTGAACGTACCATGTTGTGTTCTGTGCCCTTCATCTACCAACACAAATATGTCGTGGCTTTCTAATGGTCTGTTTATTTTTTTAACTGCTGCAACAAATTTGTTAATGATGGTGGTAACTACCGAATCACTTTTACTTTCGAGCAATTCTACCAATCGCTGACCAGTAGTTGCATTTTCCACAAACATTCCGCATTTTCTGAAAGTGCCTGTAATCTGATTGTCTAAATCGGTTCTGTCTGTAACCAATACAATTTTAGGATTGCGAATGCTTGGCTCCATAGCTATTGCTTGTGCCAGCATTACCATTGTTAATGATTTTCCGCTTCCTTGCGTATGCCAGATTACGCCACCTTTTCTTTTGCCATGCTCTACATTCCTGATTCGTTGCATGGATTTTTTGATAGCGAAAAACTGCTGATAACGGGCTACTTTTTTATCTCCATTGTCGAATAAAACAAAATTGAAAACAATGTCCATCAATCGTTCAGGACGGCATAAGCCAAACAAATAATTGTCCTGCTCTGTTGGTAGAATTTCTTCTTGCTCTAAAGCATCAAAGTATTGTCGAACGTATTTGAAACGGTCAGAAAACAATTGGTCTTTTATAGAAATAGAAAGCGGTTTGTTTTTGAATTCCTGTAATTTGTTTTTGTAGTTGCGTTCTTCTTCATCGCTGTTAAACTTCTCGTGCCATTTAGCCCAAAACTTTTCGGGTGTGGCGTTGGTAGCATAAGCTGCTTCTTGTGTGGCGATGCTCAATGTCAATTGTGAATAGACATACAAACTGCGGATGCCGTCTTCCTGTTGATTACGCAAATGCTGACTGATAGCCTGTTTCAATGGTTCTTTCATATCAGGTCGTTTGCACTCAACAATGCAAAGCGGAATGCCATTAACGAACAAAACTAAATCGGGGCGGTAATGCTCCTTACTGGTACTTCGCATTACGCTGTATTCTTCGCTTACATGAAATACATTGTTGCCGATGTTTTTCCAGTCGATGTATTGAAGCGTAAAACTTTTTTTGTCGCCATCTACACTTTGCTCCAATGCCTGACCCAAAGTGAGCAGGTTGTATGCCTTTTCACAGGCTGCAATATAGCCTTCATTCATAGGCAGGTTTTTCAACCCCAAAATGCCTCGTTCAATATTTTCGTCTGTGAAAATGCTGGTTTTGGTGGCACTAACCCGAATGCTATTGATTTCCTTTAACTGCTTCCGCAATACATCTTCCAGCAACACATTGGTAGTTTTACCACTTCTTTGCCTGTCGGCTTCTACCGGACTTAAATAGGTATAACCCAAATTCACCAGCATTTGCAATGCGGGAATCTGGCTGATATGGTCTTCTTTAAAACTTGGTGTCTCCATTGCTTTATAATTTCGTTTGTGTCATGTATAGAAAAGTGCTGTTTTCTTTACATGATGCGTTGCTCATGTGTAGTTTTTGCCTGTTCTCTTTACATGAACCCATTTTTTCAGTAATATTTTGCCTTCTTTTCATTTTGTAGCCTTTCTACTTAGATAATTTTTCCTATACATGTTTCAGAAACATGTATAGGAAAATCGGTTTTTCTATACATGTTTTATTTGATTCACGTTCGACAATAAGCTGTACAAGTCGGTATTGATGTAATAATTATCCCTGCCCAGCTTCACTTTTTGCAGTATTCCAATTTGGTCGAGTTCGTCTAAATACTTGGTGGCGGTAAGTCGGCTTACCTCCAAATCGGTCATGATGAAATCAATTTTGGTATAAGGGTGCTTGAAGAGGTTGTTGATTAAATCCTGACTGTAAAACTTAGTATTCTCCCTGATTTTCTTTTTGTGTTTCAGCATCAGGTTCTTTATTCCTTCAATAATTTTGATGGTCTGCAAAGAAGTCTGCTCAACACCGTCAAGTATATAAATTACCCATTCTTCCCAAGCATTTTCAGTTCTTACTTTTTGGAGCAGACGATAATAATCCGCTTTGTTTTGATTGATGTAACGGCTCAAATACAGAATAGGCAAATTCAATAAGCCTTCTTTTACTAGATACAGGATATTGATAATCCTTCCCGTTCTTCCGTTACCGTCATAAAAAGGGTGGATGCTTTCAAACTGATGATGGATAATAGCCATTTTTACTAGCGGATCCCAATCGCTGAGTTCATTGTCATTGATGAACTGCTCCAGATTGCTCATGAAGGCAACCACTTCATCATGGGTTTGCGGTGGGGTGTACACTATTTCACCTGTTTGCTCATTCTTCAATTCTGTGCCGGGTACTTTTCTAAAACCTGCATCATTTTCTTCCAGTGTTGCCTGCATTTGAATGATGTGGTTGTTTGTCAAAATTCCCTTCTGCCTCACGGTTTCAAAACCCCAACGCAACGCTTCGGCATAGTTGTGTACTTCTTTTGATGCAATGGATTTGAATTCTTTTTTCAGATAATCGCCCTGATACAATTCATCATGAGTAGTGATGATGTTCTCAATAGCCGAACTGTCTTTAGCTTCCTGCAACGAAAGTGTACTGATTAAAATACTTTCATTTGGAATACTCAAGGCAGCACCTTTCATCTCAGCCAAAGCACTACGAGCAGCGGCCGTTTTTTTCATAATGGCTTTGGATTCTATGTCCAAAGGCAAAGGGAGTTGTGGGATTTTATATGCCATGATTTCTAATCTTTAGTATGTTTTTTAATTAATCCTTTCGGATATCCAAACAATCTCATTGTTAACTCATGAAAAATTCTTTTAAAGAAGCCGAGTTGATTTCCTAAAAACGTGAAACCTAAAGCTCCCATGATATTAAATAAATATTCGTAATTATCAATCACAGAAACAATTTCTGGAGAATATTCGGGTAGATTTAGAAGAATATACATAAGACCGACAAAAACACCTAATTGCAAAATCCACGACAACACTTTCGTCCTTTTCACAAATCTTGAATCAAAAGATTTGAGCAGTTGTATCACGCTGCCATCCGGTGCTTCTTTTAGTTGTATGATTGAATTGTATGCATGAATTGCACACAGGATTTGAAAATCACTTTTACTTTCAAACAATGCGGTGTTTTCGTTTATATTTTTAAAAACGGTATTCAGAAAGTCATTGGTAATAAGGTTCTGATTGCTGTGTTGCAAAAACATCAATACAATTTCTGGCAGGTTGCTGGTGCTGAAATGATTCTCTGTTAAAAAATTATCGAGAGTAGTGGTGATGGAATTTTTGCTTCTAATCGAAACGATACTTTTTATCCAAGCTTTGTCAATGTTGAATTTTGTAACACCCAGAATGATAGAGAATATCAGAAAATCATCGTTTACAAACGGGGCAGGCGATTCTTTGCTAGGATTGCTTTTGCTCTTTTTGCTATAATGTTTCTCAAATATTGATTTATCATTGGCTTGAATGGCTGAAATAATCCCAAAAAAGATTTCATCGGTTTCACTTAAATCGCTACTAATTGGTTGAGCAATAGCTTTACCCGTCAGCAACTGGTTAAATGCTGATAATTTAGGACTATCGCCAATCCTGCTTAGATAGCTGATTTTGTTTTCTATAGAAACCATTTCTTTCTTTTTAATCCATAATTTAATTTATCAGCATCCCAGCCCTGAACACTTCTCAATTTGCCGAGCAGCTTTGATATAAGATTTGAATACTTCATGGTTGCAGGTTCAGCCCCAGGCAGAAAACTCCTCCAAGTCAGGTATGAAAAAGAATATATCTGCTGTGTGATGTACCGTAAGTCATGATAAATCAAAGCATCCAATTCATTGTTACTATAATTTCCTTGGGGTCGCCTGATTCTAATTTGTATGGGTTTGCTCATTCCGTGCTTTGAAGTTTTTAGTTCATTGACACCAAACATTTGCACAATACAAGTTTCATCATCAAGAATAATATTGCTAGCCCTGTTAGGTATGAATGCTCCAATAGTGTTTCCATACTTCTGTACTCCGGGTTGATTGATGTCGAAAAGTATGTTGGGATGGGTGTCGCTTATAGTAACAAAGGCAAACTTTATTTTATACTGCTCAATTTCCTTAACTAGTTGGCTGACAACTTCAAACTCTGTATTCTTTATGGGTTTGAAAATGTGAAAAATCAAACGAACTGTTTCACCGTTCGTCCAACCATGTGTTTTCGAAATGAAATCAATAGAGTGTTTAAGGCTTTTTAGGAGTTCAGCAAAATAATTTTCATAAGCCACGTCTTTTACTTTATCACTCAGTAAATATTGCCCATCGCCAGAAAAAAATGTGGTAATGCCTACAACCCTATTTTGTTTTGCTCCTGCATATTGATTTTGTCTAAGATAACTGTGACCGATACCAATAATTATTTCCCTATCTACAGAAGGTTGTGTTGGTAAAACCCAAGGAACTCCACCCAATTTTGCATAAATCTGTAGCCCGATGAAATTAAGAATGTTTTCATTAATATTCCTGACTTTCTCCGCTGTTACAAACTGAACAGGTATCTCTGATGAAAGTAACTTAGCTTTTAATCGAAAGTATGGGTTGACTGTATCTGGAAGATTTCTAAACGATGCCGGTATTTCAATAATAGCTAAATCAGGTTTAAACTGGTCATAATTGCTAATTGTATTTAAATACTCTTCTAAGGTGTATTCGTCAATTTCCTTAACATCAATCAATAAGTCTTGCAGGTCATATTTTCTAATTAAGCCCTTTTGAAACCAAGAAGAATCTGGAATGCCATCTTTTAATTGAGATAAGAAGTTTGTGAAGTGTCCTCTGTTGTTTTTATGGCAAATACATAATGCTCTGGGACTTTTGGTATCAAAAGTTGAACTATCATACGGACCATAATTGGTCAACCCTCTGTCCGCACTCGTATGTTTTTTAGTTGCAGCATAATCAAAAATAAAGGTTGGTGCTTTTAAGTCAATTGAATTCTCCACTATTAAAGGTTTGCTATCCACCGTAAAGCAAAAGCTATCCTTGTTTTGAAATAAAACAGGTTGCCCGTTGTCGGTAAATAGATGTTCAGCAATTTTGGTTATTTCAGCATACAGACTTTTGGGATTATACATGTCTGAACGCTTGCTTTCAATGATGTTCAGAATTTCATCGCTTTTTTGTTGCGAAGTGGCAAAGGTCAGGTAGTTGCCAATGTTGAACTTTGTTTTTCTAATAAATAACTCGTTCAACTCAAATTCTTTCAACCCTTCGTTGGTTTCAACTTTAGCTTTTGTGCCTGTTATCTCTTTTAATACTCCTACAAATTCTTCATTGGGAGCAAGTATATTGGTCAATCCGGGAAGTGTTTCCGCATGCAAAACATCCAGATCTTTCAGGTCAAAACCTTCGTCATGTAATTCTGAACAACTGATATTGAAAATCCAGTTTCTGCGGATGTTGATTAAGAAACCGAAACGTTTCACACCATTGATTTCGGTCAAACGCAACTGAACTTCAATAAGCTTCTTATAACTGATTTTATCTTTTAGTTTTTCTGGCAGGGCATTTTTTATAATATCCTCTTTGCCAGAAAAGAAACGGAAAGGATAAAAATCTACCGGAGTGTACTGTTTAAATCGGTCTTTGAAAGTTCTGAAAAAGATGTGTTTTATGAGAGAAGCGGTTACTTCATTATCACCAAAAGTATTTCGTTCGGCTAGTTTACCTAACACAAGGCTGTCATCACCATCCTTGTTGGAAATGTAAATGGTGTCTCCGTTTTTAAAAAAAGAGTGTGTAGAATTGTGCCTTCTTCGCAACTCGGCAAGACGTTCCTGTGTATAAGGCTCTGTGTTTATCTGATACCTTTCAAAATCAAAATGTATAGGAAAGTAATTTAGCTGCATATTTTCTAATTTATTTTAAGTCTCACTTTACCAGTTAGTAATTGCTGCATCAATCCCTTCTTCTGCTCCCTCAACTTTTCTGCTTTAGCTTTGAGTAGGCTGATTTCCTTATCTGCTGCTTGCAGGACTTGGGTAATGGCGGTTTGTTCTTCGGTAGACGGAAGTTTCATTTCGAGTTGAAGAAACGTATCAAAATCAAAAGTCATTTTTTCAATATGTACTCCGTAGCTTGAGATATAGGTTTGATGATAGAAATATGGTGTTTGTGAATACCACTGAAAGAATTCCATATTCAACAACTTTTGATCTTTTGGCACCACAGCTATGTATGAACCTGAAATCTTTGCTCCATCAAATTCTTTTGTAACTAAAGCTGATGCTCCGTGTAGGATTTGCATCTTTGAAAACAGAAAATCACCTTCGTTTGCTGTTCGCAAAGTCTTGACTAGTATTTGATGACCAAATAAAGCTTCACGATAGAATATGCCACCTGATCTTCGCCTTACGCTAATCAGTTTATACAATTCGTTTTCATCCCAATCAAAATTCCGTTTTACTACTTTCAGAATTTTCTCATAAGAATGCTCCTTCCACTCCCCACCAAACCCCTTCAACCGTTTCTTCCCGGTAAGCAATTGCTGCATGAGCCATTTTTTACGAAGTTCTTTTTGGGCTATGATTTTTTCGGTGGTGTGTATAGCGGCATCTGCTGTGCTGAGCACTTGGGCTATGGCTTTTTGCTCGGGGAGTGGGGGGAGTGGGATTTTTACTTTAGATAAATCACTTGAGTAAATATGAACTACAGAATTGCCTTGTCCCAAAACTCTTTTTTGGCGTCTTACAAAATCTGTTTCTAAAACATAAGAAAGACACTCAGCATTTACACCATTATTGGTTGAAAGAATAACAACATCACCGCCAGCGTAAGCCTTTTCATTTCCAAGGTATGCTACCGCCTTTCCAATTTCTTCAACGGTTTCTCCTGAACCAGCAAAAAGAATATCACCTCTTTTAATTTCTTTACTTTCTTTCGCTACATTATCATTTATGAATGACTTGAATTTTTTTATGATAAAATCATGAGTTGTGTAGATTTCACCATAACGAATACATGGCAAGCCTTCTTCAATTACTTGTTCTTTCAGTATGCCTTTTCCCTTGGAAAACACTCCCAATTCTCCCAAATGAGAAATAGACCAATCACTCGGAATTTCAGTATTGTAAAACGCTTTGGTATTTTTTGTTTCTGCTATCATTTCACTAATTGAGTTAGGTATTGATTAATTTCTTCCTGCACTTTACTCAATTCATCTTCCAATTTTTCAATCTCTTGTTGCACCGCTGCAATATCCACTTCAGCTTCTTCTTCAAAAGTGTCCACATAGCGTGGTATGTTCAGGTTAAAATCGTTTTCCTGTATTTCTTCTATAGTGGCTACATAGCTGTATTTGTCTTCCACCACACCCAGTTGTAGTTTGCCTGTTGCAAAATCACGGTAAGTTTTTACAATACGGTCAATATCGCTTTCACGTAACTTGTTTTGGTTTTTAGCACTTTCGTAATGCTTGCTTGCATCAACAAACAACACGTTGTTGCTCACTTTCTGCTTGTTAAAAACCAGGATAGCAGCCGGAATACCCGTACCAAAAAACAAGTTGGCAGGTAAGCCAATTACTGCTTCGAGCAGGTTTTCTTCAATGGTACGTTGGCGTATGCGGCCTTCGCTGCTGCCTCTAAACAATACACCATGCGGCACAACTACACCCGCTTTGCCGTGTTCGTTCAGCGTTTCAATCATGTGGCTGATAAATGCCCAGTCGCCTTTACTCTTAGGTGGTACGCCTCTCCAAAAACGGTTATATTTATCGGTTTCAGGGTCGTAGCTAATCGTAGTTTTGTCGCCTTCCTTATCTTCTACCTTTCCCCATTTGTCTAAGGAGAAAGGCGGGTTTGCAACAACCGTATCAAACTTCATCAGCGTATCGCCTTCTTTCAGTTTGGGATTGCGTATGGTATCGCCCCAACGAATGGTAGCATTGTCAAAACCATGCAAAAACATATTCATCACCGCCAAAGCCCAGGTGCTGCCGTTGGCTTCTTGTCCGTACAAAGAGAAATTATCAGAACCTACTTCCTGACCTGCTTTAATGAGCAATGAAGCAGAACCACAAGTTGGGTCGCAAATACGGGAGCCCGGTTTTGATTGTGTTAACTTCGCCAAGAGAGTAGATACTTCGCTTGGTGTATAAAACTCTCCGGCTTTTTTACCGGCATCACTCGCAAAGTTTGAAATCAAGTATTCGTAAGCTCCACCTATAATGTCGTTTCCTTCTAAATGCGAAGGACGGAGATTCAAATTTTCTTTGTTAAAGTCCAGAAGCAAATTTTTCAGTCGGGTGTTTTTGTCTTTTGGTTCGCCCAGTTTGCTCGTGTTAAAATCTATGTTTTGGAAAATACCTGCACCATCTTCGCTGTATAGTTTTTCACGGTTGGCTTCTTCTAAATCGGTCAATGCAATATTGATAAGTTCGCCAATGTTGGCTTCATTGCGTGAATCATAAAGAAATTTAAAGTGACTGTGTTCCGGCACAATAAAACGTTCGTGTTGCATGGCACGTTTGGCACGTTCTGTATCACCATTATACTTTTTCAGGTAGCCTTCCATTTTATCGTCATGCACATCACTGAGGTACTTCAGGAACAGCATGGTAAGCACATAGTCTTTGTAAACGCTTGGGTCAATGCTGCCTCTAAAGGTGTCGCAAGCTTTCCAAACTGCATCGTTGATGTCTTTCTGTGTTATTTTAGCCATGATACTTATTTTATTGCGTTGATTATTTGTTGTTGAATTTGTTTTTCACGAAGCGTTTCAATTTCCTGCTTCAACGATTTCTCTTTGTTACGAAGCTTAGTGATTTGAAGAATCGCTTTTTGTGTTTCGATACCCGGCACTGCTATTTCCAGATTTTCCAAAACTTGTTTTGAAATAGAAGGAATGGAAGTGCCAATGGCTTGACCTTTTAATAGTGTCTGTGTGGAGTGACTGTTAAGGAACCAGGCCAGATAATCAGGAAGCACCTTTTTGTCGGTTGGTCTTAATACGAAAAAAGAAGTTGAAGCTACAGATGGTTCGTTGAAGTATTCAAAAACGGCTGCAAAGTTTTTTGTTCCCTTGGCAGCAAACAGCACGTCACCATTTTTTAGTAGATGCTTTTCAGAAATACCCTTAGCCATCAAATCGGGCTGAAGTGTAGAAAGTAATTGTCCATATTCGTCAAAATGCTTGGACTGCAAATACACCACTTCGCCAGCGCCAGCAGGCTTAGCGAAGAGTCCAGTTTGGATGCTTGTAATATCTTTAATTAGCGTTTTCAAATTTATTCCTTTGTAATGACGCTACAAAAGTAGGTAAAGTTTTTAATTTCCAAACTTTTTATGAAAATAAATTTAAGTAGGTATTCTACAAAATACATAAAAGCAATCTCAACTGTCTTTGGTGCGTAGGGAAAAAGTGGTTCTTTTGGCTTTGCAGAAGGGTCGGATTGCGGGCAGGGCAAAGCCAAATGTGCCACTTGTGCGGTGGTAGAAATTCAATTTTTTTGTGCGGTGGGGTGTTTTATTTTTTCTTGGTCGGGATGTGTGATATAGTTTTCTGAAAAGTTAGTTCAGGGATGTCAAAGGTCGATGGTTTGGGTGTCACGTTGATGGTTGATGTGTCGTCTTTTAGGCTTGCTTGTAACGTTTTGCAGCTATAAGAAGTTGGCGATTTCGAAGCACAAAACTGTCAACCTGCACGAAGTTTTGATTGAAATACTGAACTTCATTTAACCACTGAACCGCCACTTTTGGGTAGGTGCTGTTGGGTGCTGGTGTTCTTGTCCACCGTGTCTGTAAACCATTGTCAGTATTGAGTTTCTGTGTCATTTTTGTGTCGGCTGTGCGTTGTGTTTTTTATTTTTTTGAAGGGTCGGGAAATTTTTTAAAAACAATTTTGTCTTGCGTTGGCTTTGCAAGCTCTTTGACAAAGCTTTGGTTTGAGCGTTGGCTCGTGGGGCTTTGGCAATGTGCTTGCAAATAGCGTGGGCATTAAATCGGTTTCAATCCTAACTCTTTCAAATATTCGTTGTGTTTTTCTGTGTTTACTTTTATGCTTTTGTTTATTTCAGTCAATTTCGAGTTTACATCTTCCAAGTCAATTTGTATTTCGTCTTCTGAAGTACTCACATATCTTGAAATGTTCAGATTGTAGTCGTTCTTTTTGATTTCGTCCATTGAAACCCTACGAGAATAACGCTCTCTTTCATTTCTGAATTTGTAAGTTTCTACGATATTGTCTAAATGCTTTTCAGAAAGTGAATTTTGGCGTTTCCCTTTTTCAAATTGCTCGCTTGCATTGATAAATAATACATCATCTTTCTTTTTGCATCTTTTCAAAATCAAAATGCAAACGGGAATACCTGTCGAGTAAAATAAATTGGAAGGCAAACCAATTACGGTGTCAATGTAATTTTCTTTTAAAAGTTTTTCTCTGATTCTTGATTCTGCACCGCCACGGAATAAAACACCGTGAGGCAAAATAATAGCCATAGTTCCTTCTTTAGATAAAAAGTGAAAACCGTGTAAAAGAAAAGCAAAGTCTGCTGCTGATTTGGGAGCTAAACCATATCCTTTGAAGCGAAAATCTTCGGCTAAAGTATCATTTGGTTCCCATCGCAAACTAAATGGCGGATTGGCTACAATGGCATCAAACTCAATTTTTTTGCTCGGATTCATTTCATTTAGTAAATCCCATTGATTAAGCAAAGTGTCACCGTGAAATATTTCAAACTCGGTGTCCTTCATACCGTGCAATAGCATATTCATTCGGGCAAGGTTGTAAGTCGTAATATTCTTCTCTTGTCCGAATATTTTGCCTATGTTTCCTTTAGCATTCTTTAGTTGCGTTCTTACATTTAAAAGCAAAGAACCCGAACCACAAGTGAAATCCAAAACCTTGTTCAATTTAGACTTATAGCCAGTTGTTGGGTCGTGGGAATCTAATAGTACAATTCTGGAAAGGATAGTTGAAATTTGTTGAGGCGTATAAAATTCTCCTGCCTTTTTACCTGAACCAGCCGCAAATTTTCCAATCAAATATTCATAAGCATCACCAAGGGTGTCGGTATCAGTAGAAAAATCCGCAATACCTTCCGCTATTTTGGTTATTATTTTACAGAGTTTATCGTTTCTTTCCTTTGGAGTTTTTCCGAGTTTTTCAGAATTCAAATTGATTTCAGAAAACAACCCTTTAAAAGAACTTTCAAACGAATCATCTTCTATGTATCGAAATCCTTTTTGGAGCGTTTCTAACAAATCTCCGTTTTGAGTTCGGGCTAATTCGGTGATGTTGCTCCACAAAAATTTTGGCTTGATAACATAATGCACTTTTTTACGCATCTGTTCCTCAAACTCATCAATGTCTCCTTTATTTTTTTTGTACCAAAGTTCCAAAGGTGGTGGCACAACAAAGTCTGCCCTTAAATCTTTTGAAGGGCTTGGTGGGTAATCTTTACCCAATTCCTTTTTTGCGGCTTCTTCATAGTTGAAAGACAAATACCTGAGAAAGAGAAACGAAAGCATATAATCACGGAAATCATCTGCATTCATTACGCCTCTCAAATCATTGGCAATATCCCAAAGTGTATCGCCTAACTTTTTATTATTTTCTTTTTGTGTCATTGATTAATTTTTCGATTGTTTTCAAATACTTTTCTTCTGAATTCGGGCTTTGTTCCAAAATTTAATAATAATCCCACTTCTTTATCGGTTGCTTTTAAATAGTTTATCAATTGAAATTCAAATTCTTTTACGATTACCTCTGTAGCTTTTAATTCTAATATAATTAAATCGTTCACTATCAAATCGGCATAATATTCTCCTACGGCTACATTTTTATAATACACTTTTATTTGATGCTGTGCTTCTACTTTTAAACCACGGTTTTTCAATTCTACATACAAGGAGTTTTGATATACTTTTTCCAAAAAACCATAACCCAATTCGTTGTACACGTCATAAAAGGTTTTGATAATTATGTCTGTTAAGTCTTTATGTAGTAGCTCCATTAATTTTATTTTTTTGCACGAAGATGATTTGGAACGCAGATAACACAGATGCTGTGCAACGCTGATTAAAACGGATTTCAATAAATCTGCGTTTGAAAATCCGTGTCATCAGCGTTCTATTATTTTGGGAAACATTCCCTGCATCAATCCTTTTTTATGAAGCTTCAATTGTTCAATTTTCTCTGCTTGTGCTGTGATGAGTTCATCTATAGAAGAAAGACAAGAAGCAATTTTTTGTTGTTCCTTTTGGTTTTCAGGATATATTATTTGAACATTTGAAATCCTTGTTGCTGAAATGCCTAAAACCTTTGCTCCTTGTGCTTCTCTCTGTATTTGCTTTCTTACCCAATCAGATTTAAATAAATACCCGCCAAAACCAATTGCCAATTTCTTTTTCTTTTGTCTTGCCAATAAGGTATGTAAGCCCGAAACCAGTTTCTCTTTATTCAGATTTACAATTTCAATACTTTTACCAACATCATTCATATCTTCTGAGGCATCCGCAAAAATTATATCTCCAACGTTGCAATAGCTTTCTTTTCTAATTTTTTCAATAGTCACATCAGGATTTATGTATGGCACATTTTCTTTCGTAATGTCGAATAAAGTATTGAATTTAGTGTGTATATCTCCATAATGGATATTTTTTACGGAACCAACTTCATAGTTCAAGTACTCTCTCGCAAATGAATTTGTAACTTTAAAATCATAAACATCACCAACCGCTTCTTTTATCCAAGAACCATCATTTTTAAATTCAGCAAACCGATACTTCGGCACTTTTTCACCCTCTTGTGGAAAAAGATTTTGCATCAAACCTTTTTTGTGGGCTTTGAGTAAATCCAACTTTTGGCTGTGGGCTTCAATAACTTCGTCTAAGGACGAAAGGCAGGAGGCTATTTTTTGTTGTTCTGACTTGTTATTGACTATTGGTAATTGACAAGTAATGATTTGACTTGGATAAATGTGCTTTACGGTCGTTCCTGAAACCAGTTTGATAATTTCCTTTTTGGAATGATTTAGTAAATAACTTAGAAAAATTGAAACAAAACTTTTTTTGGGTCTAAGAATATTCATATCTCCACCCAAAACAACGTTACCAAGCATTATAGCCGAAGCTTTTGCTAATCCATCTGGCGTTACATCTGAACTGGGCATTAAAATATCTCCAACTTTACTTTTGAATCCATCACTTTTATTTGTTTTTGAATGAATGGCAAAAATCACTTCATTATATTTTGTGAACAACTCACCATAATGAATACAAGGCTCAGAGCCATTTTCATCCATATCGGCTTTAGAGAATGTACCACCTCTGTACACATCACACATATCCGAAACAGAAATAATATCCCAATTTTCTGAGAACTCAGGAAAACGTATTTCGGGTATTAATTTCTTCTTACTCATAAGCCAATTTCTTTTAAGATGTTAGCTATTGAGTTTTTCTCCAATTTTGAAAAAGCAAACCACTTTTTGCCCAAATCTTTCAGGGAAGCACCTAAATGATACACTTCCGTGTGGTCAATAATCAGAAAACGGTCGTGGCTTTTGGCAAAGGTTTTCAGTTCAAAATTGCTGTATTGTTCGTTGGCTTTTTTTATGTCTAAGGTCAATTGCTTAGAAATGGTTTTGGTCAATAGCAGCACCTTTACCACTTTTGTTTTTTTGGATAGATGCGTTAAGGTGCTTTCGTCTATGTAATTATCAATCAAAACAATGTTTTTCTTAGCCGAGCGAATTATTTTAGAAGCCAGTTCGTAAGCATCAAATACTTGTCCGTCAAAAAATACGCCTTGGTTGGGAATTTCATTTTTGCTTTCCAAGGCTTTGAAAATTCGTTCAAATTTTTTGTCGGTTTCCAATTGTTTGCGTTCAATACCGTCCATTCGTTGCAGCAGTCCGCTGTGATTGGCAATGAGTTTTCGCATTTCCACAAAAGCATTGATGATTTGAATACTTATTTTTACAGCCACATCACTACGCAACACAGCAGAAAGCATTGCCACACCTTGTTCGGTAAAAGCGTAAGGATTTATCGAAGAATGTTTTAGAGATTCGAACCGGTCACAATTTGTGACCAGTTCCATCTTTTCATTGTCAGTAAGTTGAAAACGAAACTGTTGCGGAAACCTTTCTATGTTCCGCTTGACGGCTTGGTTTAAAACTTTAGTCTCTACCTGATACATTTCTGCTAAATCACGGTCAAGCATTACTTGGGAGTCTCGAAAAACGAAAATTCGGCTTTCAATTTCCTTTTGTGATATAGTTAGTTCTTTACTCATATGCTGCTAATCCTGAAATTTCACGCCCTTGGGCAAGTTTTTTTAATTGGGGTACTAAGTCTTCCATCAAAGCTAATTCCTTTACCCTGCGTTCTTTCCAACTCAAATCCAACGGAGCTAAAAGGTCGGTCAATTTTTCTCCGTCAAAAATCATTCGGCTCATTATCTTTTCAATAAACTTTTTCAGGTCAGCCGTTTGTAAGCCGTGTTTATTGGCAATAGTCGCTATTTCCTTGTTGTATTTGTTATCCTTAAACTTATCGTAGCCCTTGCGAAGCGTTTCAACATCTTGTCCACTCTCCCAATCCAAACTATTGATGTACTCGGTCAAATCTTCTTCCTCATCCATTAAATTGGAATTGGATTTCAATAAGCTAATCACTTGTGATTTGGTCATTTTTTGCTTTGCAGGTTTCTTTTGCGTGCTGTCGGCAATCAAACTCATTATATAGTCGTAATCAATCACGGCAGAAGCAAACAAAACAAATTCAAAATCGAGTTGCTGAATTTCGGGAGGTGCATTTTCTCCTTCTTTTTGCTGTATTTCCCGTAATTGCTTGGCTGTTTCTATGTACGAACTACGGAACTCCTGCAAAGATTCTTCGGGTAAAATGGCTTCAATTTTCGCTTTTTGTTCTTCGTCTATGTCTGTATATTGGTCAAGCTGTGTTTTTAATCTTTGTACTTCTTTGAAATTTTTCACAAAGGCAATTCTAGCTGCATCACCTTTCAAATTGTAAACTTCTTGCGGTTCGTTCACCAAATTATGCTCCTGCATAAATACACCCAATTTTTCAACGGCTTCTTTGTATTTGTCAATCATTACAGGTGCAGGGTCAACCAACCAAATTTCTCTGGCTTTGCCTTTGTCTTCTCCTGAGAAAAGGGCAATAGCTTGATTTACGGAATCCTGTTGTGAACGGAAATCTAAAATATTTCCATAAGGTTTGGTGTCATTCAATACACGATTTGTTCTTGAAAACGCCTGAATCAATCCGTGATATTTCAGGTTTTTGTCAACGTATAAAGTATTGAGGTATTTGCTGTCAAAGCCTGTCAGCAACATATCTACCACTATGGTAATATCAATCTTGTTTTCGTGTGAATAGTCTTTGTTACTGTATTGTTGGTCTTTGATTCGTCTTTGCACATCTTGATAATACAAATCAAATTCGTTGATATAGTGATTGGTTCTAAATTGTCTGTTGTAATCTTCAATAATTTCCGATAATGCTTTTTTCTTCTCTTCAGGATTTTGCTTGTTATCTTCACGTTCTTGTGTCAAATCTTCTTGCAATTGCTTGATGTCAGCCGCATTTTTTTGACTTTGCTGGTCACCTTGTTTAGCAATCAGTTGAGAAGGTGGTGAAAAAACACAAGCAATATTTAAGGAAACATATTCCGCATTTTCGGCTTGTTTTTTCTTTTGTAATTCTTTGAAAAGCTGATAATATTCAATCGCATTATTGATAGAAGCCGTAGCTAAAACAGCATTGAATTTTCGTGTGTTGCTTGCCGCATTGTGTTTGTTTAAAATGGCTTCAACGACTGCCTGTCGTGAAATGACTTCTCCGGGTTTTTGGTTTTTATTTCCCTTGAAATAATCTATATGAAAACGCAATACGTTTTTATCCTCAATAGCGTGAGTGATAGTGTATGCGTGTAATCTTTTTTGAAAAATATCTTCTGTAATTTTGTAAGAAGCGTATTCACCTTCTCTTATGCTGTATGTGGCATTTTCGTCAAAAATAGGAGTACCTGTAAAACCGAATAATTGAGCATTTGGGAAAAACTCTTTAATCGCTTTATGATTTTCACCAAACTGCGAACGGTGGCATTCGTCAAAAATGAAAACCACACGCTTTTTACTCAATGGCTCTAAACGTTCTTTATAGTTTTTCTTGTAAGTTCCATCCAGTGCCAAGCCCAATTTTTGTATGGTAGTTACAATTACTTTGTCGGTATAGTCTGTGGAAAGTAAACGCCTTACTAACGTTTCTGTATTGGTGTTTTCTTCAACACTGCCTTCCTGAAATTTATTGAACTCCTCACGAGTTTGTCTGTCAAGGTCTTTGCGGTCAACCACAAATAAACATTTTTCAATTTCGTGATTGTCCTTTAAAAGTGTAGATGCTTTGAAAGAAGTAAGTGTTTTTCCACTTCCTGTTGTGTGCCAGATATAACCGTTACCTCTATTATCGTTAATACATTCAATAATCCTCTTTACTGCATAAATTTGATAAGGTCGCATTACGAGCAATTTCTGTTCGCTTTCTACCAAAACCATATACTTGCTAATCATTTCACCAAGCGTGCACTTGCTTAAAAACTTTTCAGCGAATAAATCAATATGGGTAATTTTCTTATTACTCTCGTCTGCTAATTGATAAATCGGCAAAAACTGTTCGTCTGCATTGAATTGAAAATGCTGAATTTTGTTATTTGCAAAATAATAGGTGTTAGTGCGATTGCTCACAATGAACAATTGCATAAAACAAAGCAATGAATTTCCATAACCATTGCCAGGTTCGTTTTTGTAATCCACGATTTGCTGCATTGCTTTACGTGGTGATATGTCAAGTTTTTTCAACTCTATTTGAACTACTGGCAAACCATTAATCAACAAAACAATGTCGTAGCGTTGGTGGCTGTTTTATGTGTTAATGCGTAACTGACTGATAACTTCAAAGTCATTTTTGCACCAATCTTTGATGTTTACCAAAGTGTAATGTAAAGGAGTTCCGTCCTCACGTTGAAAGTATTGTCTTTCACGCAATTTTTTTGATGCAATAAATACATCAGAGTTTATGATTTCCTCTCTAAGTTTCAAAAACTCGTTATCTGTCAAGTGAACACGGTTGAGTTCTTCAAATTTTGCTTTGAAGTTTTGCTCAAGCGTCTTCCTGTCAACTATGTCGGGGCGATGAATATATTTCAGCCCTTTTAGTTGGTCTATGAGGTTTATTTCTATTTGATTTTCTTTACTCATTCTTCTTTCAATAAATCTTTGGCGTTAACATCCAATATTTTTGCAATTCGATACAAATCCTCAATGCTCGGTTGTCTCACATTTCGAGCGTACTCGTTTATCGTGTTATAGCTTTTGTCCAGTTTTTGGGCAAGCCAAGTTTGCGAGATACCTTTTTCTTTCAGAACTTCTTTAATTCTGTTCATTTGAAGCCGTATTAAATTTTATCGGGTCAAAGATAGTAAAAATCCATTGTCGAATAGTGTAAAAGTCCACTATATTGTCGTGGGTGGGGAAGGGCAAGCTCTTTTGGTTTTTCAGCGTTGGATTTAGCGTTGGGAAAAACCAAATGTGCTTGACCGTGCGGCTGGCTAAAATTGTTTTTAAAAAATGTGCGGTGGCAAAAAAATAAAAAACTTCGGGTCGGTCAGCGTGTCGGGTTAATTGCTGTCCGTTTGTAATATCGTTTCTTTGTCTTTGGTCACTTGTCAAAATGGTTTACTTTTTTCTTGTTTAAGTCAGTCGTTTTGTTGTTGCACGGTCGTCTTTTACACTTGCACCCAACGGTTTCGGGCTTGGCGAAGGTGGCGATTTTCACCACAAATGTTTATTAAATGCACTACTGTTTGTTTACCCACAAAACTGTCATAGAAGCACTGAACCGCCACTTGCGCCAAACCCGTGTTATGCCCTGGCGTTCTTGTCGTCAGTGTCTTGCAACCCTTGTCAATATTGAGTTTTGCAACCAACTGTCCGAATGTTTTTCTGTCGGGTTGTGTGTTGGCGTTTTTAAAATTTTTAGAAGGGAAGGAGATTTTAAAAAATAATTTTTCTCGGGTGGGAGAGGTGGAAGCTCTTACCACAGCTTTGGCTTGTGGGTCGGCTTTGAGGGGCTGTGGTATGTGCTTACACCTGTGCATTGGCTTATTCCATTAGTTCGTTAATCTTGTTTTGCCACTCGTCTTCAAATACTACTTGAAATTCAAAGTCGTGGTCTGGAAATTCGTCAAAGAGTTCTTTCCAAGCTTTCTTTGCTCCTAATTCGTTGCAAAGTGCAAATACGTCTTGTTTGTATTTGGTGTCCTCATTTTTGAGGTGGATTCCTTTTGTTTCCAAAACATACACAGTTCCGTAATCGTCATTTTCTTCTTGTTTGTCTGCTGCAAGAAAGTCAGGATAGATTTTATTCCGTTTCCAACCTTGTATGTGGTAGTCTTGTCTGCTCATATTGCGATACCACCACAATAATTTTTCCTGCTCGTCAAGGTAAATGGCAACTGATTTTTCTAGGTCGTTAATGTTTTCTTCGGGAACATAGTCGAACAATGATTTTTGTATGGGTGTGTTGTCGTTACGCACCAACTGTTTGTTGCTCTTTACTTTTATTCTTGATGGTAATTCAAAA
Source organism: Flavobacterium sp. (assembly GCA_046293575.1). GTDB lineage: Bacteria > Bacteroidota > Bacteroidia > Flavobacteriales > Flavobacteriaceae > Flavobacterium. The sequence continues at coordinate 27,344 of JBKBOP010000006.1, forward strand.
CCGCCTTTGTCTGTAATCAGGAAGAAGCATAATTTTTTGTCGGCAACCATTTTTCTGAAAACCTGTTCAGATAAACGATTTCGCTCTTTCTCTAAAATCTTTTTGAGTTCTTCAATGATGAAAACGAAATTGGCTGAAACTGTTTCACGCTCGTATTTTTCCAAAAGAAGTTGAATTGCTTTTTCTCCGATTTGAAAACAATGCCAAGGATTAGGAATAATTTCCGTTATCTGTCTTGTTAGAAATACTTCGTCAATTTCTAAAGTGCCTGATTTTTCCGCTCTGCCTGTTTCTTTTAGTAATTCCTTTTCTTCATCACTCAATCCTAAGGCGATTTCCTGTTCTTGGTTTCTCTTATTTTGGAGAGAAAGGTTTTTGATTTCATCAATATTGATACTTTCCCAATCTATTTCGCTGAGAATATCAATTTCAAAATTCATATCTCGCCAACTTTCTTTTTCCTGAATGACAAATTTTGGCAAGTATATTTTCCCTTCAAACTTTTTAAAGCCCGAACGATATTGCATTACACGGTCTTTTAAACCTCCTGTGTCTGTTCCTGCATCATCACTTACAATTCTTCCTGCTATATCCCCCAATCCTTCATCTTCCAACCCTTTTTTAATATCACTTACTAAGGATTTGGCATTTTGTCTGAAAGTATAAACGTAGCACTCGTCCAAATCTTTGATTTTGGTTTTTCGTGCAAATGGCTGTCTTAAAATTCTTCCGACTAATTGCGTAATTCCTGTTGCTGATGATGGATTGGTAAGCACTGTAAGCACATAAGCAAAAGAACAATCCCAACCCTCTTGCAAAGCTTGTTTGGTAATTATGTAACGTATTTCGCAATCATTTGCGAATAAGTCAATACCTTCAATATCGTCTTTTTCGCTTGACTTTATCGCAATATGACTTTCAGGAACATTGCATTTTTTGATTAAATATTCTTTGGCATCTTCTGCGTGAATAAACTTTTTATCTTTTTGGTCTTTTCCTGTTCTTTCAACCTGAATGAGGCAAATGGGACGGATATATTCACCTGTGTTTCCTTCATATTCTTTGGCTTTTTTCTCTAAATCATTTCGTTTTTCAAAGCTTGCCAATAAAGTATCTTGCCAATCTAAACTGGTTTTGTTGGTCAGGTGAATATCCAACTTTATCATTTCTTCTTCGTGCAATTCCCGACCTGTAATTTTTACCAACTCGTTGCTGTTGGGTGGTGGTGTTGCCGAAAGTTCAAGAATAAAAGACGGATTGAAATTGCGGATTGTATTTCGTGCGTTTTCTCCATAGGCACGGTGTCCTTCGTCAATTACCACAAGCGGACGCAATACTTTTAAGGTGTTACCAAGAGAGGTTTTTATTTGAGTTCCGAACACTTCCATTTCAGTTGTGAAGCAATCCAAATTCGGAATCAATTCTTTTAATTTCTTGTGTCCTTCAAAATCATCTTCACGAGGGAAAAAGTCGGTAAATCCGCCTTGGTCTCTGAAAACTTTTAGTGTTTCTTTGTTTTGACGGTTGGCAGACGGAAGCATCAACATCAGCACAACCAAATTTTCTTCCACGTCAAGGCGATTAAACATTTCTGTTTTTTCCTTGATTAGCGTTCTGCCACCGCTTGAAATATCCAAAACCTGACGATATGGATGTTCTCGGTTTTTTAATGCTGAAATAGTTTGCCTATAAATTTGTGTAGAGGGAACAATCCACAAAATCAATCCTGTTTGCTTGTTCAAATATGTTTTTTGGATATTATCAATAGCGTGGCAAGCTACCAAAGTTTTTCCGCCTCCTGTGGGAACTTTAAAATAAATGTCGGGTAATGGCTCGTCCAATCCGTTAGTTTTGGAATGATAAATTGAACGACCTGTTGCCTTTTCCCAAGCTTCTTTCGGAAAATTGATATGCTTTGCCAAATGCGGTTTGAGTTCGGCAAGTTCTTCAAACTCTTTTTTAGCATCAGCCAAAGCACTCAAATATTCTTTGAGTGCCTTTAAAACCTTCTCCTGATAGTGCTTTAGTCTCATTTAATCTTTTGTTATATCGGTTTCTTCAAGGTCTAAAACCATTGAATGTATTTCATATTCAAACCATTCTTGAAAAATCTTGAATGTTCTCTTTTGTGGCCAATCTTTTTCGTTTGTGTGCCAATCGTTCAGCTCGTTTTGAAAAATTTGGTCAAAATTTCCTTTCAGCCATTTTTCGATTGCTTCATTGCTGTCCATTTCACGAATGAGGTAAATATTTCCTTCCTCTTTTTCGGAAACAGGACTTTCGGGATAAATGAAGTTTATCCAATCAAACAACGGTTTTTTGGGCTTTACCACAATAGCGTTGCGATTGATGCTTTCATAGAAATATGGAATTGGCTCCATCACTTTTTTGTTGGATTTATATTAATCATACTTGACAACAAGCTGTTAAAGTGTTGCTCGAATGTTTGGCTTTTTATTTGAAGAATATCGTTTTCAGTGCTAAAATCAACAATGATATTATTGTGGTCAGCGAAATGCTTCAATTTATACTCAACCATTTTTTCAACTACATCACTGTAATTATGTGCCTTCAGCTCTTTTTGAAACATCTCGTCATTTAATCGCTCTTTATTGTTTGCCAAATTCCAAGCTTCAATGCCAACTTCCAAAGTTTCTTCAAAAGTTAGGTTTTCAGGCAAAAGTTCTTCAAAATGCTCCACAAGTTGTACAAGCATTTCTGAATATTTTGCTCCTGTATTTTCTATGTTTTTCTTTTTCATAGCTATCTCTGTATTCTATAAATTTCGTAAGGCAACTGGCAAAAATCAATTCGGTAATCCAACAAAGTATGGTCGTCCACATATTTGGCAGGAGCAAAAACCAGACGCTGTTTGTTTTTGAATTTGGGTAGTCCCTTGCAAAGTTCCAATGTCAAGGCATTTTTCTTGAGCCAATCAATATCTGCTTTGTAAAACAAATACGCTTCATAGTTTTTGCTTTCGCCAATAAAGCCTGTTTTTTCGTTGATTGCCTTTTCATTAAATTCTTCGCCTGTGGCGGTGTAGAAAAGGTATCGGGCAAACTCTGTAAATGATGGTAGGTTTTTACCTCTCAGCAAACTTTCCATTTCAATGGTGTCGCCCAATTCAAAGTAACTGAACGAACCGCCTGTTCCTTTTTTGAGCAAATCACTTTTGGCTGTTTTTACGCCTTTGATTACACGTCTTGTTCTTTCCGCTGTCAATTCATTAGCGTAATTCTCCATTTCAACCAAGATGAAATTTCTTTCAATTCCGCTTTCCTCATTAAGTTCCAAAACGGCTTGTGCAGTAGTTCCTGAACCCGCAAAACTGTCAAGAACAATATCTCCTTCACTTGTGGCTAAGGCTATACATTGTTTTACCAAAGATTTCGGTTTTGGAAAATCAAATTGATTTTCTAACCCCAATTCTCTTAATTCAATTGTTCCTGTTTCATTTAAAAATGAGTTGTCGTCCCAAATAGATTTTGGCTTAAAAGTAGTTTTTCGATATTTCTCGTAAATTCCATAAGAGCCATCATTTTTCTTTTTAGCAACCAAGTTGCTTGTGGTTGTTTTTGGAGATACATTTTTTGTTACCTTATCTTTTCCCCATCTCCAACAACTTTCCTTCATTTGAGAATTGAATGGTTCAACCATTTCGGAAAACTCTTTACTTTCTGTTAATGAGACCAAACAAAACCCGTCTTTATCTTCTGATTTTGGGTTTATGTAAATCGGGTAAAACAAGTTTGGACGATTATGCTTTCCGAATTTCGGATTACGATTTCTAAGTTCCCGAACATTAAATGCCCCAATTTCATCATTAAGGTTTAAATCATTTGATTCACTGTCTTTTTCAAGTTCAAATAATTCTGTTTCGGGATTTTTGGTATAAACAATCAAATATTCGTGGGTCTTTGCAATTTGATTATAAGTTTGCCCCCTGCTATTTGCCCTTACAATTACCTGACTATAAAAATTTGATTCGCCAAAAATTTCATTCAACAACACACGTAAATTAGCAAGTTCATTGTCATCACAAGAAATGAAAATTACGCCATCTTCGCTTAAAAGTTCACGCAATAGCTTCAATCGTGGCATCATCATACAAAGCCATTTATCGTGCCTTGTCAAATCTTCAATATCAACGGCTTTTCCTAACCATTCTTGAATCATTGGGCTATTCACATTGTCGTTATAAACCCAATTTTCGTTGCCTGTATTATAAGGAACATCAATGTAAATACATTTTACTTTCCCTGCGTAGGTTGGAAGTAACGCCTTCAATGCTTTTAGATTGTCGCCTTGAATAATTAGGTTATCGTGCAAGGAAACTTTATCGGTCAAGCTAAATTCTTTTTTCGGCACCAATTGGTGATACTTTACCGCCAAATGGTGGTTCTGCACAAAAGTTTTTCCTTTGAAATGGAGTGTTGGCATATCTTATATTTTGTCAATTTCGTTTAAAATGTTTTCAAATTCAGTGATTTCAGTTTCCAATTTATCACAAGTAAGAAATTGGTTTAGTTCGTCAACTGGTAAATGTCCTTCAATTAAATCGTGAAGAACGGAATGGTTCTTAGCGATACGTTCATATAAATCATTATTGAACTTTACATTCCGTATGTTCGAAACTCTTACCAAAGTGTCATATCTCTGAACTGTGCTTGCCAACAATTTGGTTACTACAATTCCCTCATAACAACTACGCAATGCACCATATCCTGATCGAATAAGATTTTGAGCAAAACTTCTGTCTGCTTCTTTTTTAGCTCTGATATGATATTGCTTCGGGATATGTGAATTTGTATATGTGCTGTCCTTTAAAGGGGTATTTTCTAACTCAACAATTCCCACGGTTTCTTTACCGCTACTTACCAATGAGTGAACAGCTACTTTAGATTTTTCACCCTTATACTTGCTTTTAGCGTGGTTCTCTAAATATTTAATGAAAACAATATCGTGGGAGAAAACAATTACCTGCTTTTTTGCACTTTCATCAACCAATCTTATCGCTATAATTTCTTTTCGTTTGTGGTCTAAAGAGGTAACAGGGTCGTCAAAAATAATTCCCCTGTTTATTGTTGTGATGTTTGTTTCGGCAAAAAAATCGGCAAGGGCAATTACTTTTTGTTCTCCTTCGCTAAGTATTGAGGATGGGTCTTTGCCTTTTAAAAATAATTGTCTGTTACTCTGTGCATCAGAACTTCTTGCATCAATTTCAATTCCGAATTTTCCCTCTAACTTTTCACATTCTTCATTAAAAGATTTTATGTAATCGGCATTGAAATACTGTTTCGACAATCTTTTTTCAGTATTGGTTGATTGGGTTTTATAACCTTGTTTGTTAAACTTATTTGCCTTGTTTACCCAAATCAGATTTTTGTGCAAGTTTTCAATATCTGTAAATCTAAGTGCAAGTTTTTCTTTATGTGTTAAGTAAGTCTTTTGCTTTAGAAGGTCTGCCAAAACTTTGTTTTGCTCATCTTCCTCATACGCTTTTATATCTTTATCATTTTCAGTTTCAATTTTTTCTAAACCTGTCAAACTCAACTGAAACTCAATTTCTGCTTTGGAGTCTCTTTCAGTAATGTTCGTTACTATTTTTTCAGCAAGAGTTTTCTGTCTCTCTAAACCTTGTTTTAATAGAGTTAAATCAGCTTCATATTTTTCATTCAACCAAACTGTAAGTGTGTCCGTATCCCTAAACTGATTGAGGTCTAAATCTTCATATCCTTTCTTTACTTTATCAAGATTTTCCTTTGCCGTTTTTGCCTCTTGTTCTGCAACGCTTTTTATATAAGCCCAATAACTGGCAATAAGCTTTTTTGGGGCATCCTCATTAATTGATTGTTGGCACAACAAACAACTGTCACCAATTTCAGGGTATTCAACACTGTTTTCCTTTTGCGTTAATGCATACTTTTCAGCGGCTTCAATAAACTGCTTCCATTCGGGAGAGCCAATGTTATTAATCTTATCGGTTTTGAATTTTTCAATACCTTCTTTTTGGGCTGTTTCTTCTTTGGTTTTACAGTCAGCTATGGAATTTTTAACCGTGTTTAATTGATTTTGAGTAAACCGAAGATTTATAGTTTCGAGATTCTTTTTTCTTGCGGCTAATTGAGTTTTTATATTGCGTAGCTCCTTTAACGCTTTGTCCTTCTGAGAAAGAGAAATTTTTAAATCGTCATACTTCTTTTCAATTTCAGCTTTTTTCGTTTTTTCTTCTTCAGTAAATGGCAGATGATTTTTTAAATCTTCAAGATTGGAGTTGTGTGAAAGCGAAGAAAGAAAAGTTTTTATTACCGACTCACCTTGAAAAATATCATCATCAGCAAATGGGTTTGCAATATTTTTTGTTCTGATTTCAGAGAATAAGCGATTATTTAAATTTTCAAGTGCAGTATTAAATTCATTAAATAGTCTTAATCCTGCTGGCCTAAATTTAAAATCATTTCGGTTTTTCAAATGCCGTCTGCCAATTTCACCATCAAAAACAGCAAATTGATTAAAAACACCATTTCCAACATCATCAGGATATTTAAGATTTAAAACACCTTCATCAGTAGTAAATTGAAAATCGGCTTTTATTTGTTTGTTACCGTTATCTATATGAATATTCGGTAAAATTGGTTCTTTGTCCTTTGAATAAAACACATTCTTAAGAAGTCTTACATATCCTGATTTTCCCGCACCATTTGAGCCGTAAATAATTGTAAGGTTTTCAGTTAATTCTATAGATTGATTTTCAGCTAAGGCATTAACACCTTCAATATTTGATAAGGAGTTAAAAATTATGTTTTCTTTAAAATCATCAGAAGCATTTGGGTTGTATGAAATAGAAAGATCGGGTCTTTCGCTCTTTTCTTTTAGGTCAAGTTCTTCAAGAAGATATGAAAATGTAGAATCATATTTGTCCTCTGTTAATTCATTTCCTGAAAGAATTTCCGAACAAATAAATTTCGCCCAATAAGGAAGTCCGTCAGCGAATTTCTTCACTTCCGTTTCAAGTGTTTCCACTTGCTGTTCAACTTCTACAATTTCATTTAATTCATCCATTACTTTCGTTTGGTCTTATTGTATTTTACTTTTTCCTCTGCCACTTGCAAGGCTTTTAAAGCCACATCTTCGTCCGCTACCTCATACACCAACTTGTCAGACAGCCAAGAAACAAGCAAGTCATTTTCTTTAATCTTGAAAAACTCGGCAAGTTTTATCACCTGTTCACGGCTTGCATTGCGTTGTCCTCTCTCAATTTTGCTTAAAATTGCTTGGTCAATGTCAAGGAATGCTGCAACTGTCCGAAGTGGCAATTCCTTCTCTTCCCGTAGTTTTCTTATCGTTTCTCCTAAGCTGTTCATATTTCGGTTTTACTCAATACAAGTTTTGAACAATTCTATTTTGAATGAATTTGTCAAAAATACAAACTTCTTTTGTAAAACCATCTGAAAAAGTCTCCAAAGTTTTCAACAGATTATCATTGTCAGGCGGGTGGGCAAAATTGGCTCTTTTGCAAAACTTGGGTTGTGGGTCGGCTGGTGCGGTTTTGCAAATGTGCCAATGTGCGGCTGGCTAAAATTATTTTTTAAAATGTGCGGTGGGAAAAATTTTAAAAACATTCGGGTCGGTTTGCGTGTCGGCTTGTTCTACCGTGTCAGATTATTAAAGAACGCTTTCAAGTCAGTCCGCTTAAATTGTCAGGTTGCAAAGTCTCCGTTTTTCAGTCGTCACTTTCAGGGTTGCACTGTCTTTTTACGCTTGGGCATAACGTTTTGCGGCTTTGCGAAGGCGGGGCTCTTTAGCACTACCGTTCATTCGGAGAACCACACTTCAATTATACGAAAAAACTGTCAACCGAAGCACTGCACCCCCGCTTTTGCAAAACCGCTGTTATAGGCATACCCTTTTGTCATTGTCGTATTAATTTCTGTTTGTAAAGTTGATTTTCATCTTCAGAGATTTGTATTAAATACAACCCAGGCGGCAGGTCCGAAATATCAAATAAAGTCGAGTTTGAAATACTTTTTTTCTTCTGAATTAATTGCCCTGTCGAATTAAATATACTAATGTCATAGTTTTGCAAATTTGTTGTAATGTTAATTGTGCCATTTGTCGGATTGGGAAAAACAGAAAACAGATTTGTATAGGATGTCTCATTTATAGATGTTACAATTGAACAGGTCGTTGTATTGCTTGGATAAACTGTCAGAGAGTTTATAGTAAGGCATTGTAAATTATACATTGCTTCAAAAGGACACATCGTAGGAGAGAGAAGTCCATAAGTGCTACCAATACCTTCTATGTAATAAAGTTGCTGCCAGCAACTGTCAAGTTTAAACCTTTTACGATAAACGCCACCTAAAAATACAGAATCAATGTCTGTTACCACATTTATAAAATTACCGTTGTCATTAATGGGCGAAGGAGGTATAGTGTCTCCAATTGATAAATTGAAATCATATAATACCGTATCAGTGGACAACATTGAGTAAATGAAATAAACCATTTTATTAGCAGAGTCATTTCTAAAACAACCTGCATATTGATTTATGGCATATGCAATGTTTGAAGTACAATTACCAATCCAATCTTCCATATATTTTACTCCTGTTTTTTGTAGTTTGTGATAGGTCAATGTGTTTATAAGAGTGTCGCCAGTTATTGTGTATTGAAAGTCCGAGCAGCAAGAGCATTGAAACCCTCCTGAATTTTCTCTCCACATTGCATTACTTGTCGGAAAAGGTTGGTATGCTTGGCTAAAACCTGTCAATGAAATGCAGGTGATTAATAAAAGTGTGATGGAAGTTTTCATAACTTTATTATTTAGTTTTTTTTATTATGGTCGTTGTCAAGGCGGATTCTAGAATCTAACGCATAACAAACATATAAAAAAATCAGTGCTAATAGGCGGTTTATTTCCCAAATTTTTTTGCTTGCAAAATATTTGAGGTTTTGCCGCAAAAATTTGAGAATAAACCTCCTGCACTGCTATTAGTTTAAGGTAGTAGGGGCTCATATTTTATTAAGAATATAATTATTGAAAACTTCATTAGGTGTTTGCATATCTAAAACTTTTCTAGGTCTGTTATTGAGTTGATCCTGTACCATTTTTAATTGTTTTCTGGTCACCTTTTCGAAGTCAGTTCCTTTAGGAAAATAATCTCTGATAAGGCCATTAAAATTTTCATTGGTAGGCCTTTCCCAAGGGCTGTAAGGATGGGTAAAAGAAACTTGGATTTTAGTGTTATTGGTAAACAGTTTATGTTGAGCCATTTCAGTCCCATTGTCATAAGTTAATGACTTTTTCATAAGCTTAGGCAAGGCTTTAAGTTCTTTTTCAAAGGCAATTCTAACAGACTCGGCATCTCTGTTTTTCAAATGCACAATAATTAAAGCTCTGGTAGTTCTTTCCACTAAAGTCCCAATAGCACTTTCCCTGTTTTTTCCGAGGATAAGGTCACCTTCCCAGTGCCCAGGGATTTCCCTTCCTAAAACCTCATCAGGTCTTTCATCAATCATTGTCCTGTCTTTAATAGTAGCTCTTTTATCGACACCTCTGCGTGTATTTCCTCTAACAATCCTGCTTTGTCTAAGTTTGCTGATCAATATTTTTCTAAGTTCAGGGCCTGAATGGATATATATATGAAAATAAATACTTTCAAAAGAGATATTCATAGAATGATCATTAGGGAATAGTTTTTTTAAAGTTAAGGAAATCTGTTCAGGCGACCACCTTTGATTTAACTTGTCATAAATAAATTTTTTAAGCAGAGGATTGGTGAAGATTTTAGTTTTATTGTATTTTCTGGAAACACTTTTAGATACAGCAATTGAGAGGGCTTTCTTTGCGCAGTATTTGCCTTTTTTCAAACGGTTTACTTCCCTATAAATAGTGCTGTAGTTCCTGTTTAATTCTTGAGCTATAGAAGTGATGGATTTTCCAGATTTAAGAAGAATTTCAATTTGAAATCTTTCATATTGAGTAAGCCTTTTATATTGTGTTTTCATACATAAAATAACTATAAAAATTTAGTGATATTTTATGCGTTAAATTTCTGAACCTGCGCAAGGGTTGCCTATAACGGTTTGCGTGTATGTGCAGTAGCGGATTAGAAGCACTTACCAGTCCGTTTAGCACAAAGTTTCTTAGAAGCACAGACCTTCGATTTACCACTTAGCCAGCTATTGCCACATACACGCTGTTAGCGAAAGTACTTGTTAAAAGAAGATTGGATTATATTAATAGCTGTTAATCTTTTATCAGGATTGTTGTTTTCTACACTTGAAACATACGGACTTATTTTCTTAATAAATTCATCATTGTCAAAGTCTAGTTTAATATTTTTTAGATTAAGTCTTTTAATTTTTGAACCTATTTCAACACTATAATAGAACCTCAACGTGGTCCCTCTATATCTTGATTCTTTACGAGAATAAATAATTAATCCTGTAGTATCCATAATCGGGAAAAATCCATAATCATCAAGAGCTTTTTCTTGCTTCTGAAAGATAAATATGTTATTTCCTGTTTGATACGCAAATATTTCTCCGTACTTGTATTTCTTCTTATTCTTATCAGCTGATTTTAATACTAACCTATTGAATGAACCCGCATAGATTTTATTTTTCGGATTATCTAAGCACAGGCTATCATCATATTTCCTTGCATTGTATGATTCGATTGAATAAAAAACTCCTCCAATTTTAGAACATTGACAATATATATTACTATCAGAAGTAAGAATGATAAATAAGTAAAGAACATACTTTCTAATCGTTTTCATAACTCAAAAAACTTTTATTTGAAAAAAATAACTTTTCCGATATATATCGGAAAAGTTGACTTTTTAAAAAAGAGCATCAGCAACAGATTGACCAATTGCACCACCAATTGCACCTAATAGCCCACCAATCAATACTCCACCAAGACCAGCTGTTGCTCCTCCTATAGCACCTCCTATACCACCGGCCACAGCTCCATTTGCATCAGATTTCCAAGGCCATTTAAACGCTTTAGGATCCCCAACAAATGGTGTCCAAGGTGAACGAGGGTCATTCATTTGTTTGAGCCAATATTCAACACTATTAATTGCAACGGATACTGATAAAAGTGGGTACTGTTTTTCAATTTCTGACATATCTGAATTTAGAATATTATCTTGTATATTAAGAAGTACTCTAAGTGTTGTTGGCAAATCAAACTCATCAGACACATTTCTTACATCATTAATAAAACAAACAGCTTCTTTTGTAATATTTGCTTGTTTTAAAGTTTCTGAGAAAGGTGTTTGATTTAGATTGTTTATGTTTGTAGCCACAAATTAAAAAGCTAAATCACTTCTTGATTTACTATTGTTTAGCTCTAATAAATATTGTCCAACCAAATCCAAAACTTGGTTGATAGTTGGTTTTTCTTGGGGGTTAAGATTTTTTATTACAAAATCTAACCCCTCGTTGTGTAATCTACCTACTTTGAGATAAGGATTACTAATCTGATTTTTTCTTTCCATAATGTTTGAATTTTTAGTTTGTGTTTTATTTTGATTCTCACAAAGTAACGAACTTTTTTGCGCTTTATTGTATTTTCGCTAACGGTTGGCAAATAGGCGCAGGTAGGGAATTTACCCACTAAACTACCTGCGAAGAACTGAACTTTAAATTTACCACTTTCCTGTTCTACGAAGCACGAAACCCCTGCTTGCGCTTATTTGCGGTTATGAGCTGTTTTTTGTTTAGTCAATTTGTTAGTGCTTCGTAATGAATAACTTTGTTCTGTTTTATAGTTATGATTGCTGAGTATAACTTAACTAGTCCTTTCTTATTGATTAACTGAGGGTCATAAAAAATTAATTTTTGAGACTTATTTTGAGGTGTGCAAAAAGAAGAATCACCAGTCAAGATATAAATGTTTTGCATTGTGTCAAGCACTTTCAGTGCTCCAAGCTTACAGGATGAACATTTTGTAGGAGGCATTAAAACGATCGTGGTATTGCCCGTCGGCACATCGTAATGATTTAATACTTCAATCAATTCTAGTTCTCTGTCGTATAAGGGTTTAGAAAATGAAACAATTTCATTTTCAATCGTTTCTGTTGCTTTGTTTTGGTCTTTGTCGTATCTAATACAACTCTTAATTGTAAATAGAAATACTATGAATATTATAAAAGCATAAATTTTTCTTCGTAACATGTTCTTCCAGTTTAGGGTAAATTAAACTATTATTAAATCTATTAAATGACCAATGTAATGGAACGTAATATTGTCCATTTGCTAGCTGAATTTCTTTCATACTGTTATTAGATAGATCCAACTCTAAAATATGTGCTCCTTTGTCCGTTGAATTAAAGTAATTTCCATCTTGGTCTTTAATTGGTAACCCAGGTCGATATATACGATAAATTTTGTTTTTATTCTGGAATGCCATTCCATATCCTCCAACATTTAGGTTGTTTTTTTGAATTGCATCTACTTTTGATTGTTTATCACCATCTATCGGAAAAAATGCCTCATTAATATTGGATATCCTGCTTTTACATAAAATTGTTTCTACTTTATTTGTTTTCAAATCGATCTTATAAACATTGTCATCAAGTTCAAAACTCACAAGCAAATTGTCCTCTAATTCAGAAAGATATACCTTGGGAATTCCCAAGTTGTTTCCATGAAATTGCTTAGGATAGGAAAAGGGAATTAAAGAGCTAGTCATTGTATTTAAGTCATAAACGTTCAGAAAATAAGATGAGTAATCTAGTTCATCTACATTTCTTTTGGTGTAAGTAAGCACTCCTGATATAAGTTTGTTTTCTTTTGGTTTATAGATTATATTGATATAATTCAAAGGAATATAGTCGTCATTGAATATTCCATAATCGATGCGCATAAAATTATTATTTTTAAACACATAAAAGGTGGTGTCAGTTATAAAAGCGAAGTCATTTGTATCAGATATTGAAATACTGCCAATTTTATTAATTACCTCGGGAAATTTTACGATTTTGAATATCTCATCTCTATTTAAATCCACTATTCTGAATTCGTTAGTTGTGTAACTGAACTCACATAACACAGAAAGGTTTTCATTTAGATGGTTAACATTCAAGTTTATTGCCCAATCTGTTGAAATTGACGTTAGAGGGGAATTTCTTAATCTATATAACGTTGTGAAACAATCATTTAGTTCAGTATTTGATGGTTCATGATTGGTTTTTGCTTGACAGCCGCTAAAAAACAAACCGAACAAGATAATCAAAGTACTAATTGGGGAGCATATTACAATTTTCATTAGTTTCTATTTTTAAAACCGAGGTAATTTAAAAATAGAATTACCTCGGTAAATTTGTTAATAGTTATTATTTTAATGGGAATCTGTCTTTTTTGAGAGCTTCAATTAACTCACGCTCAGTAATTCTGACATTATTTCTGGCTCTATATTGAATTTCTTCACGAGTAAACATTTCTTCCAAAGCATCGCTATAGTTTGGTAAGGATGACTGTGCTGTACAAGCAGTTTGTAATTCACAATCATCATCAGATTGAGTAATAGTGCATTGACAACCTGTCTCACCATTAGGCAACTCACAACTTAAATTAGCATAAACTACAGCATTTGACTTAAGTTGCATCTGATTAGATTCGTCTATTTCTGATGAGTTTTGTTGAATAATCTGCTCTTTATTGCATCCAACAAATACAATTCCTACTAAGGCAAGGAATAAACCTCCAAAAATTAACTTTTTCATCTTTATAAAATTTAAATTTTGCCCTACTTCTTCTTAAGGA